>JANYCV010000644.1 GCA_025360145.1 Acidobacteriaceae bacterium | reverse complement strand
AGTATTGAACCCCAACCTGCGCGGCAGGGAGATCCGCCAGGCGTTCAACACTGACGAGTATCAAATCCTGCTGGTTGCCAATAAGTTCCAGACCGGTTTCGACCAACCATTGCTCTGCGGCATGTATGTGGATAAGCGGCTGGCGGGCATTGCAGCGGTGCAGACACTCTCGCGGCTCAATCGCTCCCACGACGGCAAAGACACCACCTACGTGGTGGATTTTGTGAATGATCCCGAAGAGATACTGACCGCCTTTAGGGCCTACTACGCGACGGCGGAGCTGGCGAACGTTACCGATCCGAATCTAGTCTTCGACCTGCGCATGAAGCTGGATGCGGCGGGCTTCTATGATGAATTTGAGGTCAACCGCGTGGTGGAGGTGGAGTTCAACCCGAAGGCCAGGCAAAGCGATCTGGCCGCCGCGCTGGAACCAGTGGTCTCGCGGCTGCTACATCGCTACAAGGCTGCGCAAGAGCGTTTGCGGATCGCCACGGCAAGGGATGAAGCGAACGCAGCCGGGGATGCCCAGGACGAGCTGGATGCGCTCATGCTCTTCAAGCACGACATTGCTGTCTTCCAGCGCATGTACGCGTTTCTCTCGCAGATTTTCAATTACGGCAACACGGCAATTGAAAAGCGTTTCATCTTCTACAAGCGGTTGTTGCCCTTGCTGGAATTCGGACGCGAGCGCGAAGGGATTGATCTCTCGAAAGTCATCCTGACGCACCACAACCTGAGGGATCAAGGCAAACGGGCTGTGCCGCTGGGTGGGGGCGAAACCCCAAAGCTAAGCCCACTGACGGAATCCGGCGGCGGCTCCGTGCAGGAGAAGGAAAAAGCGCTACTCGGCGAAATCATCACGAAGGTAAATGATCTGTTTGAAGGCGATCTGAGCGAGGATGATCGGCTGGTCTATGTGAACAACGTCATCAAGGGCAAGCTGCTGGAATCCGTGATACTGGTGCAGCAGGCGGCCAACAACACGAAGGAGCAATTCGCCAACTCGCCTGATTTATCTAGCGAGCTGCTGAATGCGATCATGGATGCCCTCGCGGCGCACAACACCATGAGTAAACAGGCGTTGCAATCGGAACGGGTGCGCAGCGGACTGCGGGACATTCTGCTCGGCCCGGCACAGCTCTATGAGGCGCTGAGATCACGCGCCGAGGTGGCGACGGGCCACGCGGCGCCTTGATAGGCGTGGCCGTGCGATAGTCAAATATAAAGGATCAGGCAGGAACATCGCGGTGTCTGTGAAACTGGCCTGAGAAGACGTACGCATGAAATAGCCCGCCTCCTGGAACCCACTGACAACAGCCGATTCCTCACCTTGATGGATAGCTTCACGCCAAATTGGCGATTTTACGGGGAACGGCTGAATCGCCCGCCTGTACGGCATCAGAGCGGACGAATACCCAGCCTGCGCGCAAACCCCGCCGCCTTCCGCACGAATTCCGCACTCTGCCGCGCACCCGGACCCAGCACCACCACCAAACTGTCGGGCACCGTATAGGCTCGATTCACCGCCTTCGCCGCCGTGATGGTCGATTTCCCCCATTGCCGCGAACAATTCAGCAGCACGCGGTGCATCCGCCCGCGCAGCAACAATTCCTGCTTCAGATCCGGAACAAACCCCAGCCGCGTCGTCACAAACGCCACCGGATCGACCAAGGAATCCTTCAACTCAGCGAATCTCACGACGGAGCATGCTCGCCCGATTGCCCCGCCTCGGACAGCGCATTCCACACCGCGCGCCTAGCGTCGTCAAAGGGCCGAAGCGCCTTAAAGAGGATCGCCCGGATATGGTTCCACTCACCCTCCGGCGGCTCCCCGCTAACAAATGCCGTCACCACTAAACCCAAAGCCGACCGCACCACACGAAACAACAGAAAATGATCATCCATGCCCAAATCCTAAAAGAAAGCCGAACAGCGAAACCCAAAAAGTTCACACAAGCCAAACAAACCAAACCAAATAGAGGCAAGCGATTTTCGTGATCCACTTTTTTCCCTTCAAACGCGCCCACTTTCAGATCGATCCACCAGGCATATAAATGAAACGCCC
>JANYCV010000641.1 GCA_025360145.1 Acidobacteriaceae bacterium | reverse complement strand
CGCTCGGCGCCGCGCGGCGCTTCGAAGGGCACCCGCGCCTCGGCGAGCGCGCGCTTGGCGCGCACGATCCGCTGGGCGATCGTCGGCTCCGGGACCAGGAACGCGCGCGCGAACCCAGCGATTTCGCGGCTACTTAGAACGCCGCTGGTTCAACCGCCGGATGCGGAAAACCGCACGTCCGGTGGTGTGGGAGGGTGCCGGGGCGAAATCCCCGTCACTCGACCTGATCCAGGGGGCCCGCCCTACCTGGGTAAACTGCTGCCGCAGTAATTACCTGAGTGAAGCACATACCCAGCTTCGCATTTTGCATGGATCAGACGGTCAGGATGGATTCGGGAATGGGCGCGCCGGGTGTTTCCTGTAGCAGATCGAGAAACGACTGCGCGGCGCGGTGGAAGCGCTTCTTCTTGCGGTGAATGATGCCTAGCGGACGGACGAGGCCGGGGGCTGCGATCGGAACTGCTGCCAGGCGCCCTTGCAGGAGTTCGTTCCTAAGAATTCTTGCGGGCACTATGCTGACTCCGGAACCGAGCTCGATGGCTTCCTTGATGGTCTGCAGGTTGTCGAAGTGCATGGTGATATTCACGCCCACGCCGGCGGTGCGGAGGTAGCGGTCGACTTCTCGACGGATGGGCAGATCCTCATCGAATGCGACGAAATCCACCCCCTCCAGGTCGACGGCTGAGATGGCGTCGCGCGCCGCCAGCGGATGGGAGGGCGCGGTGGCGAGCACCATTTCTTCTTCGCGCCAGGCAATGACGGAGATCTCGCGGGTGGGTTCCGGATAGCTGACCAGGCCGAGGTCGACGCGGTCGGACGCAACGGATTCGTACACTTTTTCAGGCCGCAGATAGTCGATCTGGAGGCGAACGTGGGGAACGCGCCGCTGAAATTCCGCTTCGAGCTGCGACAGTTCGGACATGCCGATAGAGTAAATCGACGCGATTCGCACGGTGCCTTCGATATCGATTTTCAGTTCGTCGAGAGCGCCCAGAAACTCATCACTGCGGCGGAGGACATCGCGGCAGAGATCGTGATACAACTTGCCGGCGGAAGTGAGGGATAGTGGACGGGTGGACCGGTCGAGAAGGGAAACTCCGAGTCCCTTTTCAAGCTCATGCAGTTGCTGGCTGGCTGCCGAAGGAGAGATCCCGTTCAGTTCAGCCCCACGGCTGAGGCTTTTCGTCTGGGCAATGTCGCGGAAAAGAATTAGGCTCTCAAAACCCACAGATGCTAGTCTATCTTAAGTAATACTGAATTGCCAGCGTTTTGTTTTCACTTTATCTAATACTACGCCTGTGCTATACTAGGCGCTAATCAACCCACAAGGGGTGCCATGAGCCAAGCAACTCTATCTAACGGTCTACCGGTCGCCCAAGGACTGTATTCACCACAAAATGAACGAGATGCGTGTGGTCTTGGCTTTGTGGTGAACATCAAGGGCGAACAATCTCACGAGATCATTACCAAGGGCATTCAGAT
This sequence comes from Acidobacteriaceae bacterium, assembly GCA_025360145.1. Lineage (GTDB taxonomy): Bacteria > Acidobacteriota > Terriglobia > Bryobacterales > Bryobacteraceae > JANXXV01. Next base: position 1,308 of record JANYCV010000641.1, on the reverse strand, counting down.
CCTTGTAAACCTAACACACAGAGGGGCATGCGGCTGCGACCCGGAAACGGGCGATGGAGCCGGAGTGCTGATTCAGATACCGGACAAATTCTTCCGGAGGGAGTGTGGGGAGCTTGGATTCACGCTTCCGCCGGTGGGGGAATACGGGGTTGGAATGGTCTTCCTGCCGGTGGAACGACAGCAGCGGCTACAGTGCGAGGGAATCCTAGAACGGATTGCCGCCGAAGAGGGGCTGGTGGTGCTTGGTTGGCGGGATACGCCGGTGAACGGCAACGCAATCGGGCGAGTGGCTCGGGCCTCACAGCCATACATCGAACAGGTTTTCATCCGCAGTGGAACGGGAATGACGCAAGACCAGTTGGAGCGCAAGCTGTATCTGGTTTTAAAGCGTGCGGAAGCCGAGGTGGCGGAGTCGGATATCCGCGATAAGAGCTTTTTCTACCTGCCGTCGCTCTCCTCGCGCACGATTATTTATAAGGGCTTGTTGCTGGCTCCGCAGATCACGAACTTTTACACCGATCTGTCTGATCCCGATGCGATGAGCGCGTTGTGTCTGGTGCACCAACGGTTTTCCACCAACACGTTTCCCACTTGGCAACTGGCCCATCCGTTCCGGTATATTTGCCATAACGGCGAGATCAATACCGTCCGCGGCAACGTGAATTGGATGTATGCGCGGCAATCGGTGATGGAATCGCCGCTCTACGGTGACGACCTCAAGAAGCTATTTCCGGTGATCGCGCCGAACGGGAGCGATTCGGCGTGTCTGGACAACGCAGTGCAGGTTCTGAAAATGGCTGGACGGTCGCTGCCGCACGTGATGGCGATGCTGATGCCGGAAGCTTGGGACGCCGATACGACGATGCCGTCGGACAAGAAAGCATTTTATGAATTCCATGCTTCGCTGATGGAGCCTTGGGATGGACCGGCCGCGGTTGCCTTTACGGACGGCAACGTGATTGGCGCTACGCTGGATCGCAATGGTTTGCGGCCCGCGCGGTATCTGGTGACCCATGACGATGTGCTGATCATGGCGTCGGAAACCGGCGTGTTGCCGGTGAAGCCGGAAGAGGTGAAGTACAAAGGGCGGCTGCAACCCGGCCGCATGCTGCTGGTGGACCTATCCGAGAAGCGTTTGATCCCGGATGACGAATTGAAGCAGCGGCTTGCGAACCGGCAGCCTTACGGGCAGTGGATCGATGAGAATCAGTTCGATCTGGATGACCTGCCGGAGCCTCCGCGCGTCTACTCCACCGATCATGAAACGATTCTGTGCCGGCAGCGGGCGTTCGGTTATACCGACGAAGA
>JANYCV010000157.1 GCA_025360145.1 Acidobacteriaceae bacterium | reverse complement strand
TCGGTCAGGCAGTGCAGGATAATTTCACCAAACTTCAGTGTGCCGCGCTCACGGCGGAGGAGAAGGACTTGGCGGCAGTATTGGCCGGCTTCGATGCCAAGTTAACTGCTCCGGGAAAGGAAGACGATCCAAAAGCGCTCCAAAAAGCCAAGGACGACACCAATAGTAGATTATCGGTCATCGCCACCGCGAAGAGCGATAAGAAATGCGATAAAGGGGCAACGAATGGCCAGAACAATTGAAGATTTGACGCTGCTGAACCAACTGTCGATTGAGGAATTGGAGGCTTACAAACACGCGTTGCGTAGCCGCATGATCGGTCTGCCGACGGATCAAAAGTTTGCGATTTTGTCAATGATTTCGGATCTCGAGCTCCGCAAACGTACCCTGGAGTTCACGCAGGTGCATCTCGAGGTAGCGAAGGTTGTCGTTCAGTTCAACCCCGAGGATGAAGAGAATCTACGCGTACTCTCAGTTCAACTGGACCATGAAATCTCAAAAGATGCCCAACTTAACGCCGTCCTGGACTCGCTTCCCGCCGTAATGAGTGCCGCGGCGCGAATCGATGGTCTGATAAACAGCCATATAGCCAGCGCCTGACGACATGTTTGATCGTGGGCTTGACCACACGCAATATCATCTTTCGAAACTACCCCGAGCTATATGTGTCAACATTGGCGAGACAGGCAGTTGTCTGATATTGACGGGCGGATGGGTTTGCATAGGCGGATTGCGGACGAAGCGTTCCGGATGAACTTGGAGGGCGGCATCAAGTGCGAATCGCCGTTGTGCGACGATTCCGCAGATCGGTCTGTCGATCTGCTTCAGTCGCTTCAAACGGTACGCGGTTGCGGCAAGTGGAGCGGCCCTCACATGGCAGTCTCCAGCAACACTCCGTCCAAATGAGCGGCCGATCTGCTATATGATATTGGCTTATGAAGAAATGGATGTGGCTCCTGCTCTCCGCCTCGGTGCTTTCCGCCGCCGGCTCCGAATCAAAAGGTGAAAAAGAAGTTTTGGCGGCGATGGATGCCTGGAAACAGGCAACCATGAAGAAGGACAAATCCGCTCTCGAAAAACTATTGCACGCCGATCTCAGCTATACGCATTCGAGCGGCAAGAATGAAACCAAAGCCGATGTCATCAAGTCCGTCACCACCGGCCCCGGCACAGTGGAGGCGATTACTTTCACGGCCAACACGGTCCGCGTCTACGGCAACAGCGCGCTTGTGAAGGGGAAAGTGGATATTACCAACAACACCGCCGGCAAAAGCTCGACCTCCAGCCTGGACATCCTGCATGTCTGGATTAAGGGTTCCCAGGGCTGGCAGATGGTTGGGCGCCAGGCGATTCGTCTCCCGCAATAAAACGCCAAGAGGGCCAGGACACGAGATCGCGTCCTGGCCCTCTTGTACAACAACTGCTCTACAGTAATTCGGAACCGCTGAAGAAGAACGGAATCTCCACAGCGGCTGTTTCCGCAGCATCGGACCCGTGCGCGGCGTTCCGTTCAATGCTGGTAGCGAACAGCTTCCGGATAGTACCTTCCGCGGCATTCGCCGGGTTTGTCGCACCCATCAGCTCGCGCCACTTCGCCACCGCGTCCTCGCGTTCCAGCGCCAGCACAACCACCGGCCCTTCGGTCATGAAGGTCACCAAGCTGCCGAAGAATCCGCGCTCCCGGTGTACGCCGTAGAAATTCTCCGCCTGTGCCTGCGAAAGACGAATCCGCTTCATCCCAAGGATCTGGAATCCGTTCGTCTCGATCAGCGCCAGAATCGCGCCTGTGTTTCCGGCGGCTACTGCATCCGGTTTAAGAATTGCAAATGTACGTTCAATCATAGACGGCTTTTTAATTTCTCTCCCATTTCGGCCGGCGAAGCGCACACGGTGATGCCCGCAGCCTCCATCGCGGCAATTTTGTCGGATGCTTTTCCCGATCCCCCGGAGATGATGGCTCCCGCATGGCCCATGCGGCGTCCGGGCGGCGCGGTCTGTCCCGCGATGAAACCCACTACAGGCTTCGTGACGTGATCCTTGATATAAGCGGCTGCGTCCTCTTCGGCGTTTCCGCCGATCTCGCCGATCATAATGATGGCGTGCGTGTCGGGATCTTCATTGAACAGCCGGATCGCATCGATGAATGTGGTCCCGATAATAGGATCGCCGCCGATGCCGATGCAGGTGGATTGGCCGATGCCAAGCTTGGTCAATTGGCCTACTGCTTCGTAAGTCAGCGTGCCGGATCGCGAAACCACGCCCACATGGCCGGGCAGGTGAATGTGCGCCGGCATAATTCCGATCTTGCATTTGCCGGGCGAGATGACGCCAGGGCAGTTCGGTCCCACCAGACGCGTCTGCTTGCCTTGCAGGAACTGCCAAGCCTTGACCATATCCAGCGCCGGAATTCCTTCCGTGATGCAGACTATCAGCGCCAACCCGGCGTCGGTGGCTTCCATGATGGCGTCGGCGGCGAACGGCGGAGGCACGAAGATCACCGTCGCATTTGCTCCGGTTTCCTTCACGGCCTGGGCCACGGTGTCAAACACCGGCAAGTCTAAGTGTTTCGAGCCGCCCTTGCCTGGTGTGATTCCGCCCACTAC
>JANYCV010000640.1 GCA_025360145.1 Acidobacteriaceae bacterium | reverse complement strand
GCAATCCCCAGGGCAGGGAAGCCGTTGCCGCGTCCCCACGCCGCCTGGTTTAGCGGAGAGTGCCGGTGTAATCCATCCGGCCGCAGGTTCAGCCGCAGCATGAACTCAATCTGCCGCACGCACATGTCGTAATACTTATCGTCACCCGTTAGCGCCCCCGCCTGCGCCAGAATCGGACCGCCCATAAACACGGCGTCGCTCATCTCGTTGTGCAACGGCATCGCTTCGCGCGGATTCCCTTTTTCATCGAATGCAAAGTCCGCGGCCCGGCGCACCAGATCGATATATCGTGGATCGTGAGTGGCGTGTGCCAGTTCGCCGAATACCAAATGGCCCGGAAAATGGCTGCTGGTCGGCTTGTCCAGACTCGGCTTCGCACCGCTGGCATAAGGCTCCACAATACGCTGCACGTCTTTCAACTCACCCAAACGGATTCGCCCAACGAGCGCGATCGCCGGGATATAAACCACTTCGTCCAGCGTGTGGCCATACTTCGCACCCAACTGCTGCGCTACTTCCATCGGCGTCCGCAGAACCCGCCGCTGCAGTTCCATCCGCGCAGGCGATGGGCCTTTGCCATTCGCCGCAGCCATCAGCTTCTTTACGAACTGCTCCGGACTCTGCTGCGCCGCCATCGAAACGGCGGGAATAGTTCCAGTCATCGACGGCGCAGCGCGCCCCAGTGCGTCTACCAGGCCCGCGCTATTTCCGCCAATGGCAACCACAAGGTCCGGCGCGTGCATCCCGATCCAGCGCCACACATACTGAGCTTCGGAATTCGTCCCGCCATAAGCATCGCCGGTTGGAGGAAAGCCGCACGAGAGATCTACCGGCACATCGGGAATCGCAGACAGTGCGTACCCGTCGCGATACCGGTTCGCCCTCGGCGATTCGTAAAACCACCGCACCGCTGCCTCGGTCCTTTTTCCTCCACCCACAATCAGGATACGGACTTTCGGCGTCGCGTAGTCGAAATCGTCGTTGCTGATCAGGCAGCGAATTTCGGCACCGTCCCTCGTGATTCCAGCCGCCGATTCCAACACGCGAATCGATTCGGCGCCGCACAGCAGGGAGACCGGCAAGAAAAGCAGCAGAAATGTATTCATAGGGTTAGCGTTATGATCTCTAATGTACCCGAGGGAGATTCTGATGGTCAGTCGACAACACGGGCTAAGCACGTCCGCAGCGCTAGCCGCCGCTTCCGCCGTTCCATTCGCGAACGCGGCCGCACCCAGAAATATCGTGATCTCAAGCGCCAACGGCCTGATCGCCTGCGCCCGCGCGATGCAAATGTTGAAGGCCGGGCACGATACACTCGATGCCGTCGTGGCCGGAGTCAACCTGGTGGAACTTGACCCCGAAGACGATTCGGTCGGATACGGTGGCCTGCCCAACGAAGAGGGCGTAGTGGAGCTCGACGCCTGCGTGATGCACGGTCCCACGCGCCGCTGCGGATCGGTTGCCTCTATCCGTGGCATCAAGACGCCGTCGAAGATCGCAAAGCTGGTGATGGAACAGACCCATCACGTGATGCTCGCCGGCGAAGGCGCTCTTCGCTTCGCCAAGGCTTGGGGCTACAAGGAAGAGGATCTGCTCACCGAGAAATCGCGCCTCGCCTGGCTGGTGTGGAAGCAGTCTCTGCGCGATAAGAGCGGCCACAACAACTGGACCGGCGGAACCGGCGCGTCCGTCAAGAAGCCAAGCGTCGCCTTGAGAGAGGCATTCCCTGACGTTGATGAAGCGATGCTGGGCTATGCGCTGGACCGCGCGATGAACCCCATCACTGGCACCATCAATTGCCTCGGGCTGAACGCCAAGGGCGAGATCTCCGGCGTCACCAGCACCAGCGGTCTCTCGTGGAAGATTCCCGGCCGCGTGGGCGATTCGCCAATCATCGGCGCCGGTCTCTTTGTGGACCAGGAAGTCGGCGGCGCAGGGTCCACGGGCCGAGGCGAGGAGAACATCCGCATCGCCGGCGCACACACCATCGTGGAAAACATGCGCCATGGCATGACGCCGAAAGAAGCCGTTCTCGACGCACTCAAGCGGGTGGCGCGAAACTACGACAACGATCCTGTCCGCCTCGCCGCATTCGACATCCACTTCTACGCGCTACGAATGGACGGGGAATACGCCGGCGGTACTCTCTGGAGCAGCGGCAAGAAGTTATTCGCCGTAAACGATGGCGCTCCGCAAAGCCGCCTGGAGCCATGCGTCACACTGCTGGACAACCGGCCCAAAACCAACTAACGCACGCCCGGTTCCATACTTCAAAATAGGCAACCGGGCCAACCAGGTGGGGCGGGCGCCCTCGCCGGCGATCGCTGTCAAATCTTACCCCGCGTCCACAATCTTCCGGATCTCGCGGATCGCCAACTCAAGCTCCTCATCCGCCGAATAAAAATGAGGCGCAATCCGAATGCCCGCGCCGGGCCGATAATCCACCAGAATCTCGCGCCGCGCCAATTCGGCCGTCACCGCCTTCCCCTCCGGCGCGTCAAGCGTCACCGTTCCGCCGCGCGTGGCCGCTTCCCGCGGGCAGTTCACGCGCAGCCCAGCCTCATCCGCCAGCCCGATCAGCAGCTCCGTCTGACGAATCGATTTGCGCCGGATGTTCGCAACTCCCACCTCGCCGATGATCTCGTACCCCGGCTTCGCCGCATACATCGCAGGCACATTCGGCGTTCCATTCGTGAAGCGCATGGCGTCCTCGGCGTATTCCATCGGTCCCCGGTCGAACGCGAACGGATTCTTGTGCGCCGCCCATCCAGTCGCTGCCGGCCGCATCTCCGGCCACAAATCACGCCGGACGTAGAGGTACCCGGCGCCCGGCCCTCCGCAGAGCCATTTCACCGAACCGCCAGTGGCGAAATCCAGACCCAGATCGCGGACATCCACCGGCACCGTCCCCGCCGATTGATATAAGTCCGCCATCACCTTCGCGCCAACTTCGTGAGCCCGTTCCACAATCGCCCGCAAATCCTGAATGGCCGAGCTTCGGAATAACACGTGCGACACCGAGACCAACTGCGTTTCCTCATCGATGGCGGCCAGCATCCCGTCGAGTGGCGCCGTCAGGCCATCCAGGGAATCCACCGCCACCACGCGCGCGCCAATCCGCTCCAGGCCCTCAAACAAATACAGGTTCGAAGGGAAATTTAAACTCTCGGTGACAAGCTTATTTCGCTTGCCCGTCCAATTGAAACAGGAATGCACCAGCGACTGGCAAACGGAGGCATTCTGATGCATCACCACTTCCCCTGGTCCCGCGCCGATAATCTTCCCCACCAAGCTTCCTACGGTGACCGGCATCTGCCACCAGCCTTCTTCCCACGCACGAATCCCGCGGCTCTCCCACGTTTCGGCATACTCCATCAGGCAATCGCGTGTGCGGCGCGGCATCGCCCCCAGAGAGTGGCTGATTAGATAAACCGTATTCGCCAGAATGGGAAACTCCGGCCTCCAGCGAAGAAGCTCGTCCATATGCGACTAGGGTACCCCGGATGGAATAAGTTCATTCACCAAACCGCGCGCGTCAGCAAGTTTACGTATGATCCTTCGGCTCACCACTGCGGATAAAAGTGGCGCTCGCGCCTCGCAGGTGGAATCAATCGGTTGCGGACGCTTATAGGGCAGCGGATGCACCGCCGAACCAGCGTGTCGCAGTGCCAGTCCGCGAATGCGGGTATTCGCAGCAGTACCCGTAGTCCTGTAACTCACATATTTCCGATGCTATGATAGACGCAATTAAATCGACAAAATGTCGATAAAATGTGTAGTAGCTCTTACAGAGTGTCACAGTAAGCGGAGTCAAATGCGTTATAAATGCCTCATCACCTCATTGGTCATCGCCGGATTCTCACTCTCCTCTCCGGCAAACGCGCAGGTATTTGGAAAGAAGGACGAAAAGCCAGATGCGCGCACCCGTTCGCAGGAATCGGTAGCGCAGGCGGACGCTCTGGTGAAGCAACAGAAATTCACCGAAGCGGTGAAGCTCTATGATGAGGCACTCCGCATCGACTCCCGCAATGAGGAAGCACTGCTTCAGCGAGGCTATGCGAACCTGAAGGCCCGGCGCTTCAAGAATGCGCAAGCCGATTGCGAACAGGCTCTTCGCATCCTGCCCGAATATGCCGGGGCCTACCACTGCCGGGGGGTCGCAGCCGCCTATTTGGGGGACGTGAAGGGCGCAATGAAATACCTGGACCAGTCCATCAAACTGAATCCCGCCTATGCCCCCGCCTATGAGAGCCGCGCCGGCATCAACCAGGTTAGGGGAAACCTGGAAGAATCACTGAAAGACTATGACGAGCTCGCGAAACTCAAGCCGGCCAACTCCATTATTTTCTCGAAACGGGCGGCCATTGAGCTAAGTCTGAATAAACTCGATCAGGCAAATAAAGACTTGGACGAAGCCATCCGTCTGAGCCCCGGCAATGCGGCAGCCTACCAGGATCGCGCCCGGTTGCATCAAAAGACAGGAAATTTGGACAAGGCTGTCGCGGACTATGGCGAGGCCATCCGGCTGCGGCCCGACTCGGCTGACGCGCTCCTCGACCGTGGAAATGCGTATCTGCAGCTAGGCGACAAAGCCAGCGCAAAGATCGATTTCGACAACGCGGTGAAAATCAATCCCAACTTTAATGAAGTGGTCGCGCATCAGCTTGGAGCAGAGCCGGCCGCAGCCAAACCCATCGTGAACAAACCCGATTTTGACCAAGTGGCGATGAAGGCGTCATCTCCAGGCGCCGCCGCATCGGCAAAGCCGTTAGTACGCCAAGTGGCCACCAAGACGATTCTGATTGCCAGCAACGCCAATGATGGCGCTCCGTCGAAGAAGCCCGAGCCGAAGGCGGAAGCACCAGCCCTGGTAGCGTCCGTGCCAGTGATTGAGCCGGTCAACGAGTTGATGACAGTTCTGCAAAACGCGTCCGAATTCGAAAAGCAGCAGCAGCCGGCCAAGGCCATCGAGGCATACACCAAGGCACTCTCCATCAAGCCAGACCTTTACGCAACCTACATGGATCGCGCCCGCCTTTATACCGCGCAGAAACAGTTGAAGTTGGCCATAGCCGACTACACCGCGGCGCTCAAGGTGAAGCCCGATTCCAAGGACGCGTCCCTGCAACGGTGTAAGGCAAACCTGGAGGCAGGCAACCCGAAGGAGGCGATAGCAGATTGCGCAACGACCATCCAGTTGGATGCCAAAGCCGCTGAGCCCTACTATTACCGCGCTCTCGGCTACACCGTAGTTCGCGACTTGGACAAAGCGGCCGCCGACTATTCCGCAGCCATTCAGAAGCGAAACCAATACCCCGAGGCGCACTACAACCTCGGCCGTATCTATCAGGACAGCGAGAAATTCGTGCTCGCTCTCAGTGAGTACACCAGAGCAATTCAACAGCGTCCTGGCTATTACGACGCCTACAAGAAACGAGCCATCACCCGGCTCACTCTCGGCGATGAACTCGGTTCGAAAGACGACGACAGCCGGGCGAGGCAAAACCGCTAGCTCCCTATCTGCCACAGTTAGTGCGGGATGACATCAGGCACAAAATAAGGCAGATGGGTCGAGTCCGAAGATTCTGCCGTTTACCCAACCAAGCCAAAGACTTAGGGAGCACGTATCAAGATGGGCTTGCCGCTGGGCTGATACAAACTGATCGGGCAAGCGCTCCAGAGTGTTACGCGTAGTGTTCATTCCATGATCGTTTCCGGGAAGAATGCTAGCGTCTTCGCTGGTCATTCGCCATTGTTTTTCTCGTATAATGGCTGCCAATGGCCAAGCCGAACCCGCTAGACCGTCGACTGGCCGCGCTCTATTGCCTGGAGGACGATCCAGGCAGCATCGCGGAGAAGCTGCCTGCCTTTTTGCGCGACAAGAGCAACATTGTGGTGGCCAAAGCCGCGAATATGGCAGTGCGGCTTGAGGCATCCGGACTGGCGGCGGAGCTGGCGCAAGTGTTTTTGCCGATGCTGAAACGCGCCGCGGAATCCGATCCGGGCTGCGTGGCGCTGACCGCGATTGTGAAAGCCCTGATATCCTTCGACGCTCCGGCTGCGGAGGTGTATTTCGCTGGATTGCGGTATGTGCAGCGGGAGCCGGGCTTTGGAACTTCGGTGGAGGTAGCCGGGGAACTGCGCGGCCTGTGCGCGCGGGGAATTGCGCGGATGGGGCATTCGCAGGCGCTGCTGGAGATTTTGCCGCTGCTGGCGGATTCCCTGGCGGCGCGAATTGGCGCGGTGAAAGCAATTGCCGAGACCGGAAAACCAGAAGCCGAACTGCTGCTCCGATTGCACGTAATCCACGGCGATCGCGATGCGGAGGTAGTGGGCGAATGTTTTACCGCGCTGCTGGGCCTGACGCCGCAGCGGTCCCTTGCGTTTGTGGCGGAGTACCTGTCATCCGGCAACGATGAGGTGGCGGAGATGGCGGCGCTGGCCTTGGGAGAGACGCGGATGACGGCGGCATTTCCCGTTCTTCGCGATGCCTTGCTGGTCAAGATGAGCGGTTCCGTGCGGCGGGCGGTGTTGTTGGCATTGGCCATGCTGCGGCGGGATGAGGCGTTCGATTATTTGCTCGCCGTGATTGAACGGCAGGAACCAGATGCCGCGAGCGTGATTTCGGCGCTGGCGATTCACAAAGGCGATCCTGCATTGCGGGAACGGGTGGCGGAAAAACTGAGGCGCCGGGAGAGCACTCGGTTGAATGAATTGTTCGAGCGGGAATGGCGCGCCTGAACGATTACTCCGCGACCATGCCGATCATTCGGAGCCGGGGCAACTTTTCGAGTGCCAGTTTTTCATGATGCCCGGGCTGCAATTCGTAGCCCTGGACTTCTATTGTTAGCTGCGTGGGGCCGATGAATCTAGCGTTGGTGATCGCCTGATTTCGCGCCGAAAGCCAAAATTCGCCCACCTTCTGAAAGTCGAAAATGATATAGGGTTTGCCCACCCAGAAGGAAATACTAGCGACGGTGCGTCCTTCCATCCGGACCAACTGAAAGTCGCTGGAATCCACCCAGATCTTGCCATCCAGAAGGTATTTGCTTTTGATTTTCGGCTTGATCTCAAGCTTGTAGCATGGGCGGCCAGCATGAATTTCCGACCCGAGCAGGCGAAACTCGTAATTCTTCGGCGTCACCATGCTGAATTCTTTGGCCTGGGTCCGGCTGGTTTCCGCTTCGCCATCGAGAACTTTGCGTAGCAGGTGACGCGACATGCCTTCCGTTCCATGCTCAGAAAGAATTTCAAAATGTTTCCCTTTTTCCGAGGTGAAATCCATCTTCACCATCATTTCCGCGTCCTGGTTGAAGCGTTCGTTCTTGAGGACGTAGCGTCGGATGGAGGTGTATGCCTGCAAGTCGTGCTGTTTGCGGAGTTCGGTTTGTTCGAGTGCGGCGACGATTTGCCCCAGGGATACGGGCGGGGTTGCCGGCACGGACGCGGCGATGAGCGAGGCAACCGGCACGAATGCAGTGGCCATCACCATCATCGCAACGCTGCGACTGTCGAAACTGCGAGGCGTCATCTCCATCAAACACTATCCTAAGCACGCTGCGTGCCAAACCCCGCGGCGTAAAGCTTCAATCGCTTAGCGAAGCCTTGTCCACCCCAGTGTGGTAAAAAGATCGTCCTGCGTCTATTAATAGCGCAATTGGGCTTCGCACGCTGAACTGTTTATATCGTTCAGCCTCGCTCAACGATCGGTTCGGCGATTTCAGGTTGACTCCGGACGGATGCGATCCGTATAGTTCAAAGTGCTAATGACTCCCATAGAATTCAGCACGGCCATACTCTCCGCCAGCCAGATCCATTCCGTTGTAAAAGATGTTTTGGACACCACTCCAGTAATTGACATGCACACGCACTTGTTTGCGCCGTCCTTTGGCTCGATCGGGCTGTGGGGCATTGACGATCTGGTCACCTATCACTACCTGGAGGCGGAGTTGTTCCGCTGCTCGCGGGTTACGCCCCGCCAATATTGGACGATGCCTAAACGCGAAAAAGCAGATGCAATCTGGCGGGCCCTTTTTGTGGAGAATACGCCCATCTCCGAGGCGACGCGCGGCGTGGTGTCGGTTCTGCAGGCTTTCGAGCTTCCCACAAAAAGCGACAATCTTTCCGAGGCGAGGCAGTTTTTTGATAATCAGAAAATCGAACTTCACCTGGAACGGGTGCTAAAGATTGCGGGCGTGAGCGATGTGGTGATGACGAACGACCCGCTGGATCCGGCCGAAGCCCCACTATGGGAGGCGGGCGCTTCGGGACAACATTTGGGACACCCGAGAATGCATGCGGTGCTGCGGCTGGACCGGATACTGAACAAGTGGCAGGATCACTGGCAGGTATTGGCGGCGAAGGGTTATGCAGTGGACGGGGACGCTTCAGGCGGGAGTGCCGCGGAAGTGCGTCGTTTCCTCAGCGATTGGTGCGGACGGATGCGGCCGGTGTACATGGCCGTCTCTCTGCCGGACTCGTTTCAATATCCGGAAGAAAGCATCCGCGCGAAGTTTCTGCGCGAAGCGGTATTGCCATGCTGCAGCGAATTCGACATTCCGCTTTCGCTGATGATCGGCGTGAGGTATCAGGTGAATCCGGAACTGCGCCTGGCAGGGGACGGATCGGGACGGGCCGATTTACGGGCGCTTGAAAACATCTGCCGCGACTTCCCGGACAATCGTTTTCTGGTGAGCGTGTTGAGCCGCGAGAATCAGCACGAGCTTTGCGTCTACGCGCGAAAATTCAGCAACCTGCTTCTGTTCGGATGCTGGTGGTTCCTGAACAATCCGTCGGTGGTGGAAGAGATCACGAAGGAGCGGCTGGAGATGCTTGGGACCAGTTTTATTCCACAACATTCCGATGCGCGCGTGCTGGAGCAGGTGATTTACAAGTGGCGCAACACCAGGAGGACGATGACCGCGATCCTGGCGAATACGTACCGGCTGCTGAGCGAGGATGGGCGGGGTGTGACGCGCGATGAGATAAAACGGGATGTGGAAAGAATGTTCCGGACGAATTTTGAGCGGTGGAGCGGAGTGAAGGGGAACTAGCCCGCCGGCATAGTGGACCCTGCCTGCGCATCCACTGCGGCTGCCAGCCGGGGAACACGCCTCAGGGCGACAAAACGCGCTCGATGAATCGTTGTTGGTTCCGCGGTTTGCATGGCTCGTGATCAATGCCGCACAGTGCCTCGTGAGGCACTGTGCGGCATTGTGATAATTCCTCTACGTGCAGTCGTGGTGCAGCGGGCTAGGCGAGGGCGGGCCTGCGATGCAGGGGATCGAGCTCAGATATTCGTAGATTGCCCGGAGGTCGTGGTCAGTCATGTCCTGGTACGCGGGCCAGGGCATTATTTGGAGAAGGTCGCCGCGAAACGGAGGCGGAAGGCAGTTCGTGGTTACGGTAGCGGAACACGTAGGATGGAGATGATCAAAGTCTGTACCATGTCTCATGATTTCGACAAACTCTGAAAAACTCGCTCCTCCGATCGCCCGGCCGGTCTTATCCGGTGTCAAGTTGCGGGTGATAATGTGGACTGCGGAAGTTGGCCCGGGGAACGGACCGAAATCGCGGCCGCCACCCAAGTAGGTCGCCGGATTGAGCTTCTTCGGCTGGCCAAAGTATGGGTTAAAACCACGGACAAACTCGGTCTGTGGGCCGGCGGAGTGGCAGCCATTGCACTCGGAAACGGCGTTTACAATATAGCTGCCTAATCCCGCCAACGCCCGGTTTTTCCCGGCCAAATTCAAAGGTACTGGGGCTACCTGGAATCCCTTTTGAATTTTAGATTGGCCGCTGTCATTGTCGTCGTCCTCAAATGCCTGCATGCCACGGGAACTGATCAAAATTCCTGCAAAAACGAGCGAAACAAGAGCTGCTGTCGTGCCCGCAGCTTTTATAAATTGCTTTGACATCGTAACGGTTCTCCTTTTTGGCTTTGTCCCTGATGGCCCGAAGCTTGCTCTGGGAAATCTGTGAACCAACCATTGGCGAGTCCAAGTCGAGCCAAGTTTAAGGATCAATTAACATAATGTGCACGCTAACTATGCCACCATTCCCAAACAATTGCTAGACCTAGTACCAAAGCTCTAGTGGAGTGTCCAAGAAATAACTCGACCGGTTAAAATTAACTGGGCGGCAAGATCCCAGCCTGATGGAGCACGGTTGCACAGAGTCGGAAGTCCAGAAAATGGGAAAGTGACTGGCTAGCTATTCCGCAAGCACTACCCTTAAGGTCTGACCTCGTGATTTAATCCCCCAGCATATCTTTTATTTCTCCGGCTATTGTGCGGCGTGAGCGAGAGGACCGTGACGGAGACCCAGAAGCCGGGGTTCGCTATTGCCGAAAACCATTTCGATTACCGTGAGGTAGAAGAGGTTGAAGATCTTCCCTCAGGCGGGCAGGCTGGCCGGTGTTCTTTTGCGCGTAGCCAGTGGAGAAGTGGAGTGTGGCGGTGATGTTGAAGCACACGATCCGCCTGCCCTTCGCCGTTTCGATCACGTTCCTAACCCGAGACTGCTCAAAGGTTCAGCACTATTCGCCCATCGAGGCTGCGAAGGCAGCGTACAGCAATGAGGCAAAAGTTGGTGAATTGTGTAGGGCAATCGCATTCTCTCATTTACAAATGGCGCAACACCAGGAGGGGGACCAGGAGGACGATGATTGCGATCCTGGCGAATACGTACCGGCTGCTGACGGAAGCCGGGCGGGGCGTGACGCGCGAAGAGATAAAACGCGATGTGGCACCAAAGGTTCCGGACGAATGTTGAGCAGTGGAGCGGCGTGAAGGGGAACTAATCGCGTGCGAGCGGCAGCGCGGTAAGAGTAGCCGAGCCGCCGGGGGTGCTGTTGCCGCAAGCAATCTGTATGACCGTGGGGAATTGCAGGTCAGTGGAAGGCACTGGCGGGATGCGGAGATCGACCTGATAGACGCCGGCAATTCCAGGGGCGAGCCCGGCAAATACAACCGGGGCATCGACATAACCATCCCGTATCGGGTAACGATACCGTGTCGGGATGGAACAGGTGAACGGCTGCGTGGCACGTCCGGCGGCGTCCACAGGACCGAGACCGGTGGCATAAAGGTGGACGGTTTCACCGCGGCGCGCGGGCGAGTCTTGCGTGATGAGGCCTTCGAAGTTCTGGTGAGCCGCTTTGCCAAAGGGTATGCCGTAGCCGCCTTGTGTTCCCTCTTGCGGCGGGATGGAGAAGAACTGCGGATTCCGGGCCACGGGGTGAAAGCCGGTTTGGGTTGCAGTCGCGGGGATCTCAAATGATGAATCGGACGTGAGGCCGACGCTCATCGTTGCGGTCTGGTCCGCGAGTTCCCACGGGACCAGGAAAGTGAGTTGGCTGGGTGAGGAAGAAACCAGCGGAATGGCCCCGCCGTTGAAGGAAAGGGCCGGCGGGTTGCCTCCGGAATCGTAGAGTCCCGTGCCGGTCATTGTGTAGAGAGAGCCAGCGGCGGCGGCGAGACCGGAACAGCAGAACGGCGTGCGCGGGATCAGTTCGGTGGTCTCGTCCGCTGCATCCAGGTTTACGCGTAGAAGCCGTCCACCATACGTAAACACGAACGCAACGCGCCCGTTGCCGGAGAGGGCCGCGGACTGGATTCCGGCGGGATCGCTAGTGATTTGCCGTGCGGCGGAGCCGTCGACCGCGACGAGAAACGCTTGTGCCGGGCCATACGTCGCGGGGCCGGAAAAGCGGGCGGTGGAGAGGAAGAGAACGTGCCGGCCATCGTCGCTGATGGTGGGCTGGGACACGTCGCCAGCGCCTTCGGCCAGGGTGCGGAGCCTTCGCGTGCCCAGGTCTAAAATGCGAAGGCGAGAGTAGGCCGCGTTGGGTTCCCACCAGCGTGACGTAATGACTATTGCCGTACCGGCACGGTCGATGACGGCGGACTCACACGTTTCGCCCAGAGGCTGATACCCGAGATGGCCATTGCGATAGAGGCCAAGAGGCAGAGACTCGAGTTGCCCGTTGAGGTAGAAAGCTAGGCCGGAGTTGGCGAACACGGCAGTGCCGTCGTCCGCGATGGATTGCGGATTGCCTCGGATGTAAGGCGATTGGAGGAGTTGGGTGCCGGTCTGGAGATCCCAGATGCCGGCGGAGCTGGAATCGGGGGAGTTCGTCTCGTAGACGTGGGCGAAGCGTCCGTTGCGGCTGACATAGGCTCGGCCGTTAAGTGTAACATCGCCTTTTCCCGGGAGCCCAGTGATGGTAGTTTGCGTGAATTGGGCATCAAAGCATTGGCGGCCGGCTAAACAATCACGCGTGCCAGCGTATGCGATCACCTTACCGTCAGAGGACACCGATGGCGCGCTGAGAGCATGGAAGTTGGTGAAACCTGGCTCGGCGGCTTCGCGGGGAAGGATAGCGTAGGGACGAAGCCCCTGTTCATCTACGACGAAGA
>JANYCV010000634.1 GCA_025360145.1 Acidobacteriaceae bacterium | reverse complement strand
GAACCGCCGGGTCATGCTGACCGTGACTGACGGGCAAGGCAAGATCATCAGCGCCGGCACAATCGGCGAAGCGATCACTGCCATAGCGGCCGACCCCGGCATGAGCAAGAAATGCTGCGACGACATTTTGAAACGGCTGGACAAGCTGGATGAGATTGCCGATTTGTTGCGCGGCATGAAGGGCGAAAACGATGCGCTTAAGAAAGAGCTTGGCGACCTTCGCAAAGCTCAGTCCGATCTGGACGCTTACGTGAAGGGCATGCCGAAGCCGCTGACCAGTGGCGAGACTGCATCGATCGTGGACACGCGCACCGCTGAACAGATCGAAAAAGCGAGAATGCCGCGATTCGCGATTGTGGGAATTAACGCCGGTGTCGACGGAAATGGCGATTTGACCTTTAGCGGACGCGGCCGTTATTTCGCGCCGTTCAAAGAACAGTTTGCAATTCAGGCCCAGGGCGAGTACATGGGTTTTAAAGGACGCAAGGAAGGGCAGTTCGATGTCGGTCTGGTTGACCGTTTCATGACGCGGGCGCAAGCGGGCGTATTCGCCAGCTTCAAGCACGTGGATATGAGTGGAATGCAGAATGGCGGAAATCTGGGCCAGGCATCGTTCACGATCGATTACTTGTTTACGCGCGGTAAAGTGGGTCTCTTCGGGTCGAAGGGCTTCATGAACAGCGCTGTGATCAATGAGAGCAGCCCGATCATCAACGGCTTCGTATCGAAGAGTCTGATTGATCAGACGTATCTCAGCATCGTGGATCAGATCGGCGCCAGTACCACGCTCGGGCTGAATAAGAATAACTATCTCGAAGGCAATTTCGGGTATTTGAAGAGCCGCGGCGGAGCGGACCGCCCCGGTGGTACTCTGCGGTTTGTGTTCCCGTTGAGCGAGCGATTCGCGTTCACGCTGGAAGGCGGAATGAACGAGACGTTCGTAGGCCGCAGCAACAACGGCCGCGTGGTTGCCGGATTCCAATTCGGAAACTTCATGCATCCGAAGGATTACCTGGAAGGCTACAACGGAATTCAGCACGCGGTTCCTGTGGACATTCCACGCGTCCGCTATGAAGTGTTGACGCGCCGCATTCAAACCGGCGGCAACCAGGCTCCGGTAGCCGACGCTGGACCCGATCAACTGGGCATCGCAGCGGGCACCGTTACGTTGAACGGCAGCGGTTCGTTCGATCCGGATGGCGACCCCATCACGTATCAATGGAGCCAGATTGCAGGACCGGCCGTTTCTATTTCCGGCATGAGTTCGGCAACCGCCTCATTCCCGGCCGCAGCGGGGCAGAGCTATGCGTTCCGCCTGACTGTGAAGGACGACAAGGGCGCCCAGGGAATCGGGCGAACTTCCGTTACCACCCAACAGCCTGCGGTTCAGCAGCAGGTACAGATCATTCGCTTCCAGGCGAGCCCGACCAACATTCGCGCCGGCCAGGCCTCTACTATTGACTGGCAGGTTTTGAATGCGGATTCGGTGATCATCAGCGAGCTGGGTACGGTTGACCCGAAGAATGGCACCAGGGCCGTGACGCCGACCAAGACCATGCAATACACTTTGACCGCGCGCAACAGCTCGAGCCAAGCCACGGCGACGACCACCATTACGGTGGAAGAGCAACCGGCGGCGCAGTTCCTTTCGTGCACTGTTTCTCCGGCCAACATCATGGTTGGAGAGAGCGCGACCATTAATTATTCGACGTCGAATGCCGACAGCGTATTGATCAGCCCAGGAATTGGCACCGTGCCAGGCAGCGGATCGAGAGTTGTCAGCCCGACTGAGACCACCACTTACACGCTGACTGCCACCAACGGGCGCGGTCCGGTGACGTGCGGCGTGACGGTTGCCGTTACCACCGTACCGGTTCCCCGCGTGGTGAACTTCACCGCCAACCCGGCGACGATTCAACAGGGTCAGGCTTCCACGCTTACCTGGACGGTGGAGAATGCTACTAGCGTTTCAATCAGCACACTGGGCACGGTGCAACTGAATGGCTCTCAGGATGTTCGTCCGCCTGAGACCATCACCTATGTTTTGACGGCGACCAACAAGACGGGTACGGTGACGGCAAGCGCCACTGTGACGGTTAACAAAACGCCGGTTGTGCCTGCGATAGGGCTGACCGCTTGTGCGGCTTCGCCGTCCACTTCAGCCAAGCCGGGCGATCCGGTGGTTCTATCGTACACGGCGGTCAATGCGACCGGGCTGTCTATCAGCGGAGTAACGGGAGCTACGATCACTGGCCCGGTGACTGTGAATCCCACCGGAAACACCACCTATACGGTGACGGCGACGGGCGCGAACAATACGACCGCGACCTGTACCATTGCAGTGACTGTAACGCCGGCGCAGCCGCCGACGGCGATCATCAGCGGACCGTCGACCGTTGAGACCATCTACCGTCAAGTGAATCTGGATGCGTCGCCGTCGGTGAATCCTACGGGCGGTTCGTTGACCTACTTTTGGGAACCGCTGAGCACTGGAGCGGCGATTCTCGATCAGGGGCAGGCGGTAACCAGAGTGCAGTTGGGTGGACTTCTGGGCGATTACATCTTCAAGTTGACCGTGCGCAACGCGGCCGGCCAGCAGGACAGCACTACCGTAACCGTCCGGTTCAGGAACACCAACCCGCACTAAACCACGTTCCAAACAACGCGTGGTTGGAAACAAATTGCAGGACCGGTCTTCGGGCCGGTCCTTTTTTTTGGCGCATACGACACCAAGAAAGTTTTGGGTACGTCGTAGCATTAGTAAGGAATTACTTTCCGCATTGTCAGGAGACTGAGTGATCCGCAGAATACTTTTGTTGTGCTTGTTTCCGTTGCTGGTCCAGGCGCAGAGCTTGAAGAACTTCGAGAAGAAAGTTACCGAGTTTACGCTGGCGAACGGATTTCACTTCATTGTGATGGAACGGCACGATGCGCCGGTGGTGGCATTTCACTCACTGGTGAATGTGGGAACGGTGGACGATCCGGCCGGGTCGAGCAGCATGGCCCACATGTTTGAGCACATGATTGGAAAAGGCACCACGTCGCTTGGCACTACCGATTGGCCGGAAGAACAAAAGGCGTTGGCCGCGGTGGAAGTTGCTTACGACAAGTTGGACGAGGAGCGCTGGAAGGGGGCGGCGGCCAAAGCCGCAAGAGTGCAGCAATTGGAAGGGGAGCTGAATGCGGCGATCGCGAAGGCGAATGCGTATGTGGATCAAAATGCCTACATTCGCGTGATCAACGAGAACGGCGGCGTTGGATTTAACGCCGGCACTGCACCCGACTACACCACCTATTTCTATAGCCTTCCTTCGAATCGCATGGAGCTTTGGTTTTTGATGCAGTCGGAATGGTTCCGCCGTCCGGTGTTCAGGGAGTTCTATAAAGAGCGCGATATAGTGCGGGAAGAGCGGCGGATGCGAGTGGAATCCGACGTTCAAGGGAAGCTGCAGGAGCTTTTGTTGGGCACGGCTATTCTGGCACACCCCTACCGGAACATGATCGGCTGGGCGAGCGAGATTGAAGGGCTTCGGGCGAAGGATGCAGACAAGTTCTTCAAAAAATACTATGCACCGGTGAACATCACTATCGCGATTGTGGGCGATGCCGATCCGGCGCTGGTGAAGCGGCTTGCCGAGAAATATTATTCGACGATTCCGGCTGGTGCGCCGCCGCCTCCGGTGACGTCGGTGGAGCCCGTGCAGGAGGGCGAGAAGCGGGTGGTGTTGGAGTCCGGCAGCCAACCGCTGTTGACCGTTGTCTACAAGCGGCCGAACCAGATCGATAAAGACGACGCCGTGTTCGACGTGATCAGCGCGATACTCTCCGGCGGAAGGACCGGGTTGCTGTACAAGGAACTGGTTACCGGGAAGAAGATTGCGCTCGAAGTGGACTCGGGCGCGACGACGCCGGCGGGGAAGTATCCGAATCTTTTCCAACTGTTCAGCGTGCCTGCACCCGAGCACAGCGTGGAAGAAAATGAGAAGGCGATATACGGAATTATCGACGGACTGAAGGCGGAGAAGGTGGACGCGGCAACGCTTCAGCGCGTGAAGACGAAGCTGCGCGCGGGGCTGATCCGCCAATTGGACAGCAATTCCGGCCTGGCCGGGCAACTGGCGTTCTACCGGGCGGAGTACGGCGATTGGCGGATGATGTTCAACGGCATCGATATGATCGAGAAAATTACGGCGGACGATGTGCAGCGGGTGGTGCGGCAGTACTTTGTGCAAAGTGGGCGGACGGTGGCGTATACCGTGCCGTTGAAGCCTGTTGACACGGGAGCGGCGAAATGAGATTCCGCGTTGGATTCGTACTTTTGATCGCGACTGGTGTGTTTGGGCAGAATCATACTGCGCCTTCCTACAAGAGTCTGAAATATCCTCCGCTGCGGCAAGTGAAGATTCCGGAAATTCCTGTATATCAACTGCCGAACGGTATCAAGTTGTATCTGCTGGAGAACCACGAGCTGCCGCTGGTTGGCGGGTTCGCGCTGGTTCGAACCGGCGGGCTGTTCGATCCCGCGGATAAGAACGGGCTGGCGCAGATCACGGGATCGGTGATGCGGACGGGCGGAACCAAGGCCAAGACTGGAGACGAGATCGACGTGCAGGTGGAGAATCTGGCGGCGTCGGTGGAGAGCGGAATTGGCCTGACCAGCGGGCGGGTCTCCTTCAATTGTCTGCGTGAGAACACCGATGAAGTGATGGCTGTGTTTCGCGATGTACTGACGGCGCCGGAGTTCCGTCAGGACAAACTGGATCTGCTGAAGAGCCAGATGCGCGGTTCGATTGCGCGGCGGAACGACGATGCGGCGGGCATTGCGGGCCGTGAGTTTAGCAACCTGATCTATGGGAAGAAGACGCCGTACGGCAGCGAAATGGAGTATGCCGATCTGGATCGCATCGGCAGCGAGGACGTGATTGGCTTTTACAAGCGCTATTTCTTTCCGGCGAATACTGTAATTGCGATCCAGGGCGACTTCTCCGCCGCGGAGATGAAAGCGAAAGTGGAACAACTGTTCGCCGGATGGAACGTGAAGCAGCCGCCGGTGCCGTTGTTTCCGCAGGTGGAGGGAACGCCAGCGCCGGGAATGTTTCTGGCGGCGAAGAACGATGTGACGCAGACGTTCTTTGAGATCGGGCACCTTGGCGGCATCTTCCGGGACAAGAATTACCCCGCCCTGGAAGTGATGTCCGATATTCTCGGCGGAGGTTTTTCGAGCCGGCTTTTCAGGCGGGTGCGCACGGAACTGGGGTATGCGTACAGCATCGGTGCTTCGTGGGGCGCGAATTTCGATCATCCGGGAATCTTCCGCGTCAGTGGCAGTACGAAATCGGCGAACACGGTGGACGCGATTCGCGCGGTGAATGAAGAGATCGAGAAGATGCGGACGGCCGAGGTGACGGATCAGGAGTTGGAGACCGCCAAGGAGACGGCGATCAATAGTTTCGTTTTCAATTTCGATAGTCCGGGCAAGACGCTGGCGCGAATTGTGACGTACGACTACTATGACTATCCGAAGGATTTCATCTTCGAATTTCAGAAGAGCATCGAGAAGGTGACTAAGGCCGATGTACTGCGGGCGGCGAAGGAATCGATCAAGCCCGCGAACCTGACGATTGTGGCGGTGGGCAAGCCTGAGGAATTTGGGAAGGCGTTGACTACGCTAGGTGCGGTCACGCCGATTGACCTTACGATTCCGGAGCCGAAGAAAGCTGTGGCAAAGGTGAATACCGCGAGTATGGCGAAGGGCGTCGAGTTGTTGAAGCAGGCGCAACGGGCGCTAGGCGGCGCCGATAAACTGGCCGCGGTGAAGGATGTGACCGAGGTTGCCGAGGTGAGCCTCCAAACCGGACAGGGCGTGATGAAGGCGAAGCAGACGAATCAGTCGGTGCTGCCTTCGCAGTTCCGGCAAACGCAGGAGTTGCCATTTGGAAAGATGATCGCCTACTCGGACGGCGCGACTGGTTGGTTGCAGACACCGCAGGGTGTGGTGCCCATGCCGGAAGAGGTAATCCGCCAGGTTCAGATGGAGATTTTTCGTCAACTGTTTGGATTGCTTTTGAGTGACCGGATTGGCAACCGGACCGTGAACGCCAGCGGCGAATT
>JANYCV010000599.1 GCA_025360145.1 Acidobacteriaceae bacterium | reverse complement strand
CTAATTGCCAAGTTCCCGGTGTAGGTCGCGGGTTGGAGGCCATTTGTGAAAACCGTCGCCCGATAGGTTGCCGGTGTTGTGTTTTGCAATTGAAAACCGCTCAGCCACTGTCCACCGCCGTTCGTGGTCGCCGTCACGCTGAATTGCACGTTGGGTCCACTGGACAGAATGTTGATGTCCTGACCGGCCGGCGCATTCACCGCACCGAATTGATACGAGAAACTGAGCGCGCCGGTACTGACCAGAAATGTATTCTGTGCCTTAAGATTACCGGCGGCCACCACACAAAGTATTGACACGGCAGCCGCTGTACTGATGCGGCGAAACGAATTCTTGAGTTTCAATTCAATCCTCCCGGATACTGCTTGACTAGCTAAATTGATACAACATCGCTAAGTCGCATGCAAAAGCGAAATGGCCATAGCCGTGAATCCAAAATGAAATGTCCTAAACCACGAAACGGCGCTGACCCGTCTAACGGATCAGCACCCAAAAAACGAAATCACCGAAATTTGCGCAGTGTCGTTACGGTTTGGTTTTATCTTTGACTTTCTCGGCACCCTTCGCAGTTACGTCCGCCGTTTTATGGACGGCTTTCTTAGATCCCTTCTTGACTGCCTTTCCAGTGTGTACTACTGCTTTCTTCGTTTCTTTGCCCGCATCTTTCAGGTCTTGCTTCACCGATTGGTCAGCAGCGGCCCAGGACGGCATCACCGCCAGAAATACGGCTAGGCCGAGAGCCGCTGCGGTTTTCATGATTCTCTCCATGTATTTCTCCACTGGATGCCTGACTGCAATTTAAGGGCCAAAATGTCATGCATGGACATTCAATCACTTGCGAACTATGCCAAGTGTAGCAATGGAATATCTTACCGGCATCCCGGAACGTTCCACATCCTGCCCCTGGCTCGGAACCATTGAGTCAAATCGCTACAATAGTGGTCCTATGGCAATGCCGGAATCCGCTGCCGCCTTTCTTGCCGGGCAGGTGGAGCGAGTACGCAATCTGAAGCGCCGAAGAAGAATCGTGTTTCCCGAAGGCGGCGACCGTAGAGTAATTGCCGCGGCTGAACGGTTGCGGCGAGACGGACTGGTTGAGACCATTCTGCTGGATGGCTCGTCGCCGGGGCAAGGCAAGTATGCGGCCATCTACTTCGAACGGCGTCGCGCGAAAGGCATTACACAGATGGAAGCGGCGGAGATTGCAAAGCGCCCGCTATATCAGGCCGCGCTGATGGTAGCGGCCGGCGACGCTGACGGATTTGTTGGAGGCGCGGTGAACACCACGGCCGAGACCGTGCGCGCAACGTTGCATTGCATCGGGACGCGCCCGGATGTGAAGACGGTATCGAGCGTGTTCATCTGCGCGGTGAGCGAACGCGCCTATGGATACGGCGGATTACTGGCATTCGGCGATTGCGCCATCGTGATCGATCCCACCGCGGCGGAGCTTGCCGATATTGCGATTGCAACGGCGCACAGCACCCGCAACATCATCGGAGTGGAGCCGTCGGTGGCGCTGTTGTCGTTTTCCACCAAGGGCAGCGGCAGTGATAAGAGTGTGGACAAGGTGCGCGAAGCTCTGCGCATTCTGCGCGAGCGCGCGCCGGATCTGAACGTGGATGGAGAACTGCAGGGCGACGCCGCGCTTGTGCCGTCGATCGGGGCCTCGAAGGCTCCGGGATCCACGGTGGCCGGCCGGGCGAACACGCTGATATTTCCCGATCTGGCATCGGGCAACATCGCCGTGAAGCTGGTGGAGCGGTTGGGTGGTGGAGTGGCCATCGGTCCCGTCCTGCAAGGGCTTGCCAAGCCCGCCAACGATCTATCGCGTGGCTGTTCGGTGGATGATATCTATACCGTGGCGCTGGTGACTGCGTTGCAATCGGAAGACTAACATGCTGCCTTTTAAACTTGTTTATCACGCCGGTTACGATCTCAATCTGGGTGCGCATGTTTTCCCATCGAAAAAGTTTCGCCTGATCCGTGAGCGCCTGCTGGCGGACGGATTCGCGAGCGCGGATGATTTCGTCCAGCCCGAGCCCGCCACCGACGACGATTTGATACTGGTGCACACGGCGGATTGGGTGAAGCGGCTGCGGTCCGGCACACTTTCCCTGGAAGAGCTGACGCACCTGGAGATCCCCTATTCCGAACCCATGCGGGAAGCGTTTTGGCTGGCAGCGGGCGGCACTACGCTGGCCGCGCGCCTGGCCCTTCGCGACCGCATCGGCTTCAATGTCGGCGGCGGATTTCATCACGCCTATCCGGGCCACGGCGAGGGGTTCTGCGCGATTCACGATGTGGCGGTGGCGATCCGCCGGTTGCAGAAAGACAAGCTGATTGAGAAGGCCATGGTGGTGGATTGCGACGTACACCACGGCAACGGTACGGCGGCCATTTTTGCGAACGATCCAACAGTGTTCACGTTATCGATTCATCAATTCAACAACTATCCGGAACTGAAACCGCCGTCGAACCTTGACATCCATCTGGAAGACGGTGTGCGGGACGAAGAGTATCTAGTGCGGCTGGCGGAGGGGTATTTGCCTGCAATCGAAAAGTTCCGGCCGGACTTGTTGATGTACGTGGCCGGCGCCGACCCGTTCCACCAGGATCAACTCGGCGGGCTGATGCTGACACTGGACGGTTTGCGGCTGCGGGATGAACTGGTGCTGCGGACCGCAGTGGAGCGGAAGATTCCAGCGGTGGTGACGCTGGCGGGCGGGTATGCGCGGAAGTTGGAAGACACGGTGACCATCCAGAGCGGCACGGCGAAGGTGGCGGCCGGGCTGCTGGTGTGAGACTCGGAGTCTCAGGAAGGTTTTGCTCGTTAAAATGCCTGAGACTCCTCTTTTGTCGTAATTCCCACCGCTTGCGCTATCATTGCGGAAAGCACCACCTCAAAATGGCCAAACAACCTTACCTGATTGGAATAGCAGGGCCATCCTGCTCCGGAAAAAGTGAAGTTTCCCGCCGTCTTGCCGTGGCTTTGCAGGCGTCTTCGCTGTCGCTGGATTCCTACTATCGCGACCTCAGCCACTTGCCCTTGGAGGAGCGCGCCAAGGTGAATTTCGATTCGCCGGAATCCATGGATGAAAGTCTTCTCGTTGCGCAGATGCGGCAGTTGGCCTCCGGCATCTCCATCGATAAGCCAGTGTATGACTTCGCCCGGCATACGCCGAGTGGAGCCGTGGATCACGTGCCGGCGGCGGATTACGTGGTGGTGGAAGGCCTTTTTACGCTGTACTGGCCGGAGGTTCGCTCGCTATTGCACGCCAGCGTGTACATCTCGGCAAGCCATGAGGTTTGCCTGGAGCGCCGCCTGGAACGAGATGTGCGCGATCGCGGGCGCACTCCAGAATACGTGATGGCGCAGTACCGCGATACTGTGAGGCCGATGTGCGATCGCTACATCCGGCCCAGCGAGAAACACGCCAGCCTGGTGCTGACTGGAACCAATTACCTGGATCAGTCGGTGCATTGCATCATCGCGCTAATCCGGTCGAACCCGGCCACTGGCACAATGGGGCGTGCTGCTATGCCGTCCTACGTGTGAACAGCAGGCCTACCGGCGTGAACCGCCCATCACGATCCGCAGGATGTACCAGAACAGCAGCGCGACGGAAGCAAACAGAGCTAGAGAAGCGGCCACATACTGGCTTGTGTTGTAACGGAACATCACATCCGAAGTGTTATAAAGAATGGACCCTGCCGCTACAAGAACCATCACCGCGGAAAACAGCAGGCCCAGAGTGAATCCAAAGATTACCGAGGCTGCAATCACGCCCAGCGCGACGAAACAGGTCACGGTGAGGATGCCGCCCAGGAACGAAAAGTCTTTCTTCGTGGTGAAGGCGATGTAGGTCAATGCCGTAAACAGCAGCAGCGTCAGCAATCCCGCGGTCGGAATTACGTCGGGGCCGGAATAGTTTGCCGCCATGAATAGCAGCGGGACGAAAATCAGTGCTTCGGCCACCACATAAAGACCCAGGCCGGCGTACTGCACGCCGAGGGAAGTGCTGGACTGCGCCCAGTTGTTCGCCACATACGAGATGCCCATGAACGCCCCCAGGACAATCAACCACGAGTACCGGCTGGTGGCGAGCAAACCCATCATCGACTCCGGCAGCGAGGTTTGAAACAGAGCCGCTTCAATAAGCGCAAAAGCCAGGATGGCACCGGCCAAATGACCGTACGTCTGCCGGATAAAGGTCACGCGCGCGTCGGGTGCGGCATTCGCCACCGCCGTTCCGCTGGGATAATAAGCTTCCATGTTTATCAACTCCTCCAGACACCTTATTTTAAATGATTTTGATGCCAGCCGCTACCCTTATAGGTTGGCCAGTGTCGCGAGTACGTGAAATGCCCGGTCTGGTTGTCTCGGTCAGGGAAGGTCCCAAAAACCGCCTTACAGGCGAGGACTTCAGCGACGGTGGTGCAGGATAATCTTGAGGGACACCGGAGTGACGAAGCGGCGCGCACAGCGTATTCGAGATCCATATGCACCTGGTGTGGATCACGAAGTACCGGCGGCCGACGAAAAAGTCACCGCCTTCAAGGCGGTGGTTTTCACTCACAGATGATCTGTCCGTTTTGAAAAAGGGTAGGTAACGCTGAAGAGGTGAAAGCCCTTCAGCAATACTCTTCCACGGAATCGGCGCGAATGACGAAATTACAAGACGTACTTCTGAAAGCGATTGCCAGAAAGATCACCTGGTGGGATGCGGCCGAGATCAGGTGGGATTTGGCTGGCCGATCTCGGCCTGGCGGCGAAGACACTACCGGTTGTCATCGTCTCGCGTTTGGATCCAGATCCGCCACAAGCGGTGGTAGTTTACGTTCCGCTCACCACACAGAACAGGAATAGTTTGTATGAGGTGGAAATGCCGAGGCTGGGATTTCTTGATGCAATTTCCGTGGCCTACGTGCAAGGGATCGCCTCGATTCCGGCGATACGTTTGGAGCGCAAGCTCGGAGCGCCCCCAGAAACCGCGATGGCCGAAATACGACGGGCACAATTGTTCGCCTTGGGTTTGAAGAGTCTCGCAAAGTAGCCCATTGAGTGACAAGCATTCTTCAGACGCCGCCACTGCCACGAATTCGGCGTGATACAGCGAAGTGCAAGATTGCGTAAGCTAGAAATTGCCGCTCAAAGTTCGCGAAGTGATTAAGGCGCTCGAAAAAGCCGGATGGCGCCACGTGCGCACCTCGGGCGATAATCGGATATTCCAAGGCTCTGACGGTCGCATCACTGTCGTATCGGGAAGGCTCGGCGACGATGTTCGACCCGGCACCTATCGCGCCATTCCGAGGCAAACTGGTATTGAGGGGCTAATCAAATGACCCGCAAGTATTCGCTGGTGATCGAAGGCGATTGTGATGGATATAGCGCCTACGTTCCCGAACTTCCATCCATTCTCGTAACCGGCCGATCCATGGAGGAATTATCGGCCCGTGCGGTAGAAGCGATCGGAGTCTATTGGGAATGCATCCGGACGGAGCGATCGGCAACTTCGACCCTTCGTGAGATCGAAGTCGAACTACCTGTTTAAGCTGCTGGTAAGTGGCAGGGCGGGCTCAGTTCTCCAAGTTGGGCGTTACACGGCCACCGGCAGGCCAAGGTGGGATGCAGATTTCACGACCCGGAAAAGCGTAGACTAGAGAACAGGTTGAGGCCCATGGATGCTCTTATTGAGACGCTGGATACCAGATTAGGACAATGGAAGCCGGAGACGGTCGCGGAAGTGCGCGAACCCGTGACAGAAATAATTGGACTGGCGGATCAGGATGTCCTCGATCTGCTGCGCTCGCGTTCGCTGGAACAGGACGTGCTGGATATCCTGGATGCACCCGCGCCCAGGTGAGATTTGGCTGGCCGATCTCGGCCGGTTGTCATCGTCTGATCTGTGCATGCCATTGCCGGAACCAGAGAATCAGGATTATCCAGAAGCCGTCTACCCTGGGTCCGCAAGAGGCTTCCGCCCGGTTCAACCTGTAACCAGAAACCACACCGCGAATCCGGCATTCTACTGGCTTCGCGCCGCACTTGCCCTGAAACTTTTCGCACAGCGAAACCCGATATTCGGACTGCGCTCGGCAGGCCGCGCCCAACTCCGGTTCGCGCACGTCAAATATTTCGGCACATCCGCCCAGGACCCGCCGCGCAGCACGCGATACCTTCCCGCTTCCGGCCCCGCCGGATTCTTCTCCGGCGCCGCGGTATAGTAATCTATCCCGTACCAATCCGCGCACCATTCCCACACATTGCCCGCGATATCGTAAATACCGAAATAATTCGGCGCGAACTTCGCTACCTCACCCGGGCCATCGGGAACATCGAAGCGCGCATCTGTTTTCGCCGGCTCGCGATTCCCCCACGGATACTTCGCGCCTTCCCCGATTCCCCGTGCCGCCCGCTCCCACTCCGCCTCAGCCGGCAGACGCTTCCCGGCCCACTTCGCATACGCCGCCGCATCGTCCCA
>JANYCV010000588.1 GCA_025360145.1 Acidobacteriaceae bacterium | reverse complement strand
CATCAATGGCAGCCGTCAAAGCCGCCTTAGCCACCGAAGACAAAGAAATCGTCTTGGTCGCCCAACGAGACCCGGACGTGGAATCGCCGCAGCAGGACGATCTGTATACAGTGGGTACGCGCGCGGTAATCCGCCGGATGTCGAAGCCGAACGAATCCATGGTAGAGGTTCTGGTCATGGGTGCGGAGCGCGTAACCGTGCTCAAAGTGGAAGAAGTCGACGGTTATCTGCAATCCCGCGTGCTTCCGTCCCCTCTTCCCGAAGATGGGGGCGCCGAAGTGGAAGCTCTCCACGGCGCGCTCATCGAGCTTTCTAATAAAGCGATCGAACTGACGCAGGTGCAGGCGCCGCCGGAGATCCGTTCGCTGCTCTCCAGCAACGACGATCCTTTGCGCTTAGTCTTCCTGCTGGCTTCCGTCCTCGGACTCGACGTCAAGAAAGAACAGGCGCTGCTCGAATCGCAAACGCGGGTGGATGCGCTACGCCTGATGCACTCGTACCTCAGCCATGAAATCCAGGTGCTGGAGTTGCGCAGCAAGATCGCCAACAACGCCCGCAGTGAAATGTCGAAGGAGCAGCGCGAATACCTGCTCCGCCAGCAGATGCGCGCCATTCAAACCGAACTCGGCGAGAAGGGCACCGATCAGGCCGAAACCGACCTGCTTCGGGAGCAGGTGGAAAAAGCTAATCTGCCGGAAGAGGTACGCAAGGAGACCGAGCGTGAGCTTTCGCGCCTCGAAAAGCTGCCCTCGGCTTCGCCCGAGCATCACGTAGTGCGCAGCTATATCGAATTGATTCTCGAACTGCCGTGGAACTCGGGCACCGACGATCAACTCGACATCTCGCACGCACGGCAAATCCTGGACGAGGATCACTACGCGCTCAAAGAAGTGAAGGAGCGCATTCTCGAACACCTCGGCGTTCTGAAAATGAATCCCACAGCGAAGGCGCCGATCCTCTGTTTTGTCGGACCTCCCGGCGTTGGCAAAACCTCACTGGGCCAATCCATCGCGCGGGCACTCGGCCGCAAATTCGAACGGGTCAGTCTTGGCGGAATGCACGATGAAGCCGAGATGCGTGGCCATCGCCGGACCTACATCGGCGCCATGCCGGGCCGTATGATCCAGGCATTCCGGCGCGCCAAGGCGAACAACCCGGTTCTGATGCTGGACGAAATCGACAAGCTTGGACGGGACTACCGTGGCGACCCTGCGGCGGCACTGCTCGAGGTTCTCGATCCGGCGCAGAACAAGACGTTCCGCGACAACTACCTCGATTTGCCTTTCGATCTGTCGCGCACTTTATTTGTGACCACGGCCAATACGCTGGACACCATCCCGCGGCCGCTGCTGGACCGGATGGAGATCCTGCATCTCCGCGGCTACAGCGAGGAAGAAAAAATCGAAATCGCCGTCCGCTACCTGATTCCGCGGCAGTTGGCCGAAGCCGGCCTAACCTCCGAGCAGTTTGTACTGGCTAGCGGGACATTGCAAAAGGTGATATCCGGCTACACCCGCGAAGCCGGTCTCCGCAAACTCGAAAGGGCTATCGGCAAGCTGACACGCAAAGTGGCGCTGCGCTTCGCCGAAGGCAATACGCAATCGGTGGTCATCGGCCCTGACGATTTGGACGAGTTGCTTGGACCCGAGCCATTCACGCTTGAAGAGGCAAGACGCAATGTGCCCCCCGGTGTCGCGACCGGCTTGGCCTGGACCGAAAGCGGTGGAGACGTTCTTTACATTGAAGCGTCGCTGCAGC
The DNA here is from genome assembly GCA_025360145.1 of Acidobacteriaceae bacterium. Classification (GTDB taxonomy): domain Bacteria; phylum Acidobacteriota; class Terriglobia; order Bryobacterales; family Bryobacteraceae; genus JANXXV01. The sequence continues at coordinate 2,298 of JANYCV010000588.1, read as the reverse complement.
CGAACGGAAAAGGGCTCACCCTGACCGGGCAATTGGGCGAGGTGATGCAGGAGTCGGTGAAAGCGGCCCAGAGTTACATCTGGTCGCACGCAGCCGAGTTGGGCATCGATCCGGTGGTATTCAATAAAGCCGGAGTCCACGTACACGTGCCGGCCGGTGCCATTCCAAAGGATGGACCTTCGGCGGGTGTAACCATGGCGGTGGCCCTTACTTCGATGTACACCGGAGTGCCGGCCAGATCCGATACGGCGATGACGGGCGAGATGACGCTGACCGGTCTGGTGCTTCCCATCGGCGGAGTAAAAGAGAAAGTGCTGGCGGCAAGACGCGCTGGTATCAAGCGGGTGGTCTTGCCTAAGGCGAACAAGAGGGATCTGCGTGATCTCCCCGACGCAGTCCGCTCTGAGATGGAGTTTGTCTTCGCCGATCGCATCGGTCAGGTTCTTGAAGCTCTCCTCCCCAAGCTGGCCGATCGACTCAGGCTCACGGCATAAGCCGCGGGCCCTGCACATCAAATCGGAAGGACACCCGGCAAGGGGGAAACCTCAAGCCGGGTGCCTGTCCGGCGTCCTTCCAGGAGGAAAGATGCGAAAGAGGATAAGCGTCCGGGCAAGTGCTCAATTGACGGAGGTCCTTGAACTGTGAAGACTAAAACGCTGAAGCAGGACCAGAGCAGGGAAGCGGCCTGGGCGGCGCTTCTATATCCGCCTACGCGCTGAACCGAACAACAGGATTCAGGCGAGGCATTTGCTAACGGGCAACTGGACTCGGCGGCAGCTTTCGATGATATACAGAATCACGGCCACCTTCCAACGCAAAGCCGCGCATGGAGTCCTCCGCCAAGCCGTTGCATAGCTCCAGTTCGGGATGCTGCAGGAACCGCGTGAGTTTATGCGCTGGAAGGCAGCACCGCTGCTCTTGCGGTCTTCATCTCTTACTCGATGATGTCGAGCAGCGGCCGGTTTCGTTAGAGCTGCGGGCCCCGGCATTCTCCGCTCCGTCAGCCTCTTTCCGCCGCCCCGCTGACGAAAACTTTTGCGGTCCCAAAAAAATGCAAACTATCTTCGCCACGCCCACAACAACTTAACCCAAAATTCTCCGCACCGCCGTAAGCCCAGCCGCTACCCTCAACGCAGGAGTAACGGCAAATGTCTTCAAGACAGTTACGGAAACAAGCGCGCCGGAATGGCGCAAAAGCAGCCGGGACGAAGTCGCCGGCCGGAATCCAGAAATCTTCAGGCAACTCCCTAAAACACGGACTAACCGGAAAAGCAGTAGTCCTAACCAACGAATCTCAACAAATCTTCGACGACCTCCACCTGGCCTACGTCCACGAATTCCAACCCGAAAGCACCGTAGAAATGGACCTGATCGACCAAATGGTAGCGTCTCAATGGCGTCTCCGCCGCATCTGGCGCATGCAAACCGCCGCGCTCGATCTCAAAATGGACCAACAGGAAGCGGAAATCGCAAAAGCATTCAAACAGATCGACCAGACCACGCGCGTGTCCGTAGCCTTCACCGCATTAGCCAACGAAGAAAAGGCCCTCGACCTCTATTTAAGGTACGAAATCGCCTACACCCGCATGCACCAAAGGGCTATAAACAGCCTCTCCAAACTCCGAAAAGAAAAATTACGAAACGACCCGGAACCCCCATCGGAACCCGGCCCTTCAAAGCCGCGCGCGTCGGCAATCGTCAATGGAAACGACGAATCGACGGCGTCAGTCGAACAAGCCGAACCGCGCGCGTCAGTAAGCAGTCGGCGCCACGCTTCCCCAGATTCGTTAAGCACCCGCCCGGATGCACTTCACCCATCCGAAGCGCCACGGTTGTACAATGAAGCGCGTGTTAATCCGGTGTCCGGTGCTTAGCGGAAAATGACTGTGCCATTAAAAGGTTCAATTCATGAAGCCAACAGACGTTCGCAATCCGAATTACTTTCATAAGGTCGTGGACTGTCAGTTGGCCTGTCCGGCGCACACCAATGTCCCGGAATACATCCGCCTCATCGCGCAGGGCCGTTACACCGACGCCTATATGCTCAACCGCGAGTCGAACGTTTTTCCGGCGATTCTCGGGCGAACGTGCGACCGGCCCTGCGAACCGGCCTGTCGGCGCGAGCGCGTGGATGGCAAGCCGGTGGCGATTTGCCGTCTAAAGCGCGTTGCCGCGGACCATCGCGGCGAGACCGCACACCTGCTTCCGAAAATTCCGCAAAAAAAGAACGGCAAACGCATCGCCTGCATCGGCGCGGGGCCCGCATCGCTTGGGGTAGCAAACGACCTGCTGCCCTTG
>JANYCV010000509.1 GCA_025360145.1 Acidobacteriaceae bacterium | reverse complement strand
CGACGCCGAACAGGGCATGGCCGGTGGCGCATCCGTGACGCTTGTCACTAAATCCGGCACCAATCAAATCCACGGCAGTGCTTTCGAATTCCATGACAACCAGCACCTGCGCGCCCGCAACTTCTTCTTCACCCCCACCACCGTAAAGCCGATTCGAATTTACAACAACTTCGGGGGCACCATCGGCGGTCCGATCATAAAGAACAAGCTGTTCTTCTTCTACTCTTACGACAACACCAAGCAGCGCGATGGTGCCTTTGGTCGCTACTCGGTTCCGACAAGCGACATCCGTGCTGGCAATTTCAGCGCAACCGGAACGACGATGTACGACCCTCTCACGAGCAACGTAGTCGCCAACCGCACGCCCTTCCCCGGCAACATCATTCCACCCAACCGTATCAGCCCGATTTCTCAAAAGATCCAGGCTTTTTACCCTCAGGCCAATATCGCCGGTGCCGCGCTCAACAACTACGCAATCGGTGCCACTCCTCAGTTCAACCGTTACTATAACGACGCTAAGATCAACTTCAACCGCAACACTCGCCATTCCATCTGGGGCCGCTTCGGTCAGATGAATGCGCTTGTCGGCGGTAAGGGCATCTTTGGCGACGGCGTTGGTCCGGCCCCGGGTTCAGACCCAGGTCTCGGCGACACCCGCGTTCGTAACACTTCGGCGGGACACACCTACACCATCAGCCCCAACCTGCTGCTCGATGGCGTTTTCGGCTATCAACGTCAAGATCAGGTTGTTCAGGGTCAGGACTTCGGCAAGGATTTCTCCACACAGCTTGGTATTCCCGGCATCGGCGGAGTGGATCCTCGCCAGCAGGGCATGCCGAACATCTCTATCAACGGATACAACGGTTTCGGCGTTCCCAACTGGATGCCCCTCACCCGTATTGAAGAGAACTTCACCACCACGCACACTCTGCGCTGGATCAAGGGCAAGCATAACTTCGCCTTCGGTTTTGACGGCGTGCTCTATCGCATGAACCACTGGCAGCCTGAACTCGGCGCGGGTCCCCGCGGCGCGTTCGATTTTAGCGGTGGTATCACAACCAACTCGGGAACATTTAACAACTTCAACGGCTACGGTGCCTTCCTGCTGGGTGAATCGAACTCGGTCCAAAAGAGCTTGCAGTACATTCTCGCCACTGCGCGTGAATGGCAGTTCGGCTTCTTTGCTCAGGATCGCTGGCAGGTAAGCCGCAAGCTCACCGTAAACGTCGGCTTGCGTTACGAAAACTACCCGCTCATGGGTCGCTCCAACGGCAAGGGTATCGAACGCCTCGATCCTGAAACCAACACGGTTTACCTTGGCGGTCGTGGAAACGTACCACGCAATAACGGATTTACCGTTGGCCAACTGAACTTTGCTCCTCGCCTCGGTATCGCGTACCGTCTCAACGACAGCACAGTGATCCGTACCGGCTATGGCATCAACTTCAGCCCGCTGCCCTGGTCTCGTCCGCTCCGCGGCTTCTATCCGCTGACGGTCAACTTTGCATTCGTTGCTCCGGATGCAAACTCTTCCATCCGCTCCTTTGCACAGGGCATCCCGCCGGTAACCGGTCCGGATGTTAGCACCGGTGCTGTCACGCTGCCGGCAGTTGCTGACATGCGTTCGCCTTACGCCGGGCAAATCACCCGCGGATATACACAGAGCTGGAACTTCACCATTGAACGCAAACTCCCGGGCCAGTTCCTGGGCAGCATTGCTTACGTGGGAACACAGAGCGTGCACCTTTTGGCCGACCGCGATATCAATTCCGGTCAGGTCATTGGCGCGGGCAATGCGGGACGTCCCTACTCTTCGCGCTTCGGTCGGAACATTGCCACTTTGATGTGGGATGGCTACCTCAGTTCGCGCTACCACTCGATGCAGACATCCATCCGTCGTTCTGCCAAGGGCCTCACCGTCCAAGGCGCCTATACTTGGGCCAAGGCGATCAACGTGGCCGACGATGAAGGCTGGACAGGCGTCACTTATAACTGGGGACCTGTTTTCAAGCGCAACATCGCCGCTGCCGGATATGACCGCCAACATGTCCTCCAGATGGGCTATGTCTACGACCTTCCTTACGGCAAGGGCCAGAAGTTTGGCTCTTCTGCACCCAAGGCGCTCAACTACGTAGCTGGCGGCTGGAGCGTCAGTGGCATCACGGCTGCCTTCACCGGCACTCCGTTTACGCCATCTTCACCCGGCGGTACACTCAATTTGCCCGGCAACTCGCAGACCCCCGACCAGATCAACCTCAACGTTGGTACTCCTAAAGGCATTGGCCCAGGCACGACCTATTACGACACCAGCGCCTTCTCAGCCGTCATCCTCAAACCCGGAGAGGTCGGCCGCTTCGGCTCCATGGGGCGCAATAGCCTCCGCAACCCTGGGTCATTCAAGACCGACCTAACGCTGGCGAAAAATTTCGTCATCACCGAAAGGGTCGCTTTGACCTTCCGCGCAGAAGCCTACAACTTCACCAATAGCCGCATATCCACTGCCGTCCCCGGCGTTAACGGAAGTGCGTTTGCTTCAACAGACGTCACCAACGCAAACTTCCTGCGAGTCTTGCAAGCTTCTGACGAACGTCAGCTCCGCTTGGTACTTCGCCTGCAGTTCTAAGCTGGTTCAC
>JANYCV010000497.1 GCA_025360145.1 Acidobacteriaceae bacterium | reverse complement strand
TTGAAGTGGTATTTCCAATTCACGCCGCATGACGTATGGGATTGGGATGCCCAGGAGCCTCCAGTGCTGGTGGATACGGATTGGGAAGGCAAGCAACTCAAACTGCTGCTGCACGCCAATCGGAACGGATTCTTCTATGTTCTGGACCGGACGGATGGTAAGCTGTTGCTGGCCCAACCTTTGGTGCAAAAGCTGACGTGGGCAAGCAAGATTTCGCCCGATGGGCGGCCGGTGATGAATCCCGATCAGGTTCCGAGTGAGAAAGGAACGCGGATTTGCCCGGCAGTGATAGGAGCAACCAACTGGTGGTCCGCCAGTTTCAATCCGGCGACCGGGCTCTATTACGTCCAGACGCTGGAGAATTGCAGCATCTATCTGAAGCGCTCGCAGGAGTGGGAATCCGGGCGCGGTTATCTGGGTGGTTCGTCCCGCCAGTCGCCCGATGACAAGCCGCAGAAAGTTCTGCGGGCCATCAACATCAAGACAGGAAAGATGGTTTGGGAACTGCCGCAGCATGGGTCGGGCGCATCGAGGGGTGGCACGCTTTCCACCGCAACGGGCTTGGTATTCTTCTGCGAAGACAGTGACGCACTGGTTGCCGCGGACGCCACCACGGGCAAGCCGTTATGGCAATTTCAGGCGAATCAGATCTGGAGAGCATCGCCGATGACTTATGTCTTCGACAACAAGCAGTACATTGCGGTGGCATCCGGGTCGAACATTCTCGCGTTTGGGCTTGGCGATAAGTAGATTCCACATTAACGCAAGGAAAGAACATGCACCCACATCAGAACTCTTTGAACCGGCGACAATTTTTCCAGACGGCCGGCACCGCGGCGGCATTCGGAGTAACGGCCATAGGGGCAGTGCAGGGCGTCTCGATTGTTGTCGATCCCTCAGATGCCATCGCGGGCTCCGGACCGGCAAAGTGGGCGGCAACGGAACTTGAGCAATCGCTGACCGCCGCCGGTGTTGCCGTACAAAGGTGTGCGAAGGTGGCCGATGCGAAGCCGGGGAACCAGTGCGTCGTGGTTGCAGGTTCAACCTCGCAGGTGGCCAAAGCAATCCTGCGGCAGGGGAGTGTCACCGTTGCAAGTGTACCGGAAGCGCTCGCATTAGTACCGGGCAGAGCGGACGGAAGGGCCTTGCTGTTGGCGTGCGGATATGACGCGCGCGGGCTCACCTTAGCACTTCTGGATCTTGCGGACCGCATACAGAACTCGACTACCGCAACCGCCGCGCTCACTATCCAAAAGCCGGTGGCTGAGCGGCCTTTCAACGGTATTCGCAGCATGACAAGGCTCTTCACAAGTGACGTGGAGGATAAGCCTTGGTACAACGACCGCGAGATGTGGCCGCAGTACCTGACGATGCTGGCGACTAACCGGTTCAACAGGTTCAACCTCGCCCTCGGCATCGGGTATGACTTTATCCGCAAGGTGACGGACGCCTATTTTCTGTTCGCCTATCCTTTTCTGCTCCCGGTGCCCGGATATAACGTGCGCGTTCCGCAACTGCCGGACGCGGAGCGCGACCAGAATCTGAAAATGCTGAACTTTATAGCGGAGCAGACCGTGGCCCGGGGCATGGAGTTCCAGCTTGGCATCTGGATGCACGGCTATGAATGGATCGATACCAAGAATGCGAACTACACGATTGAGGGACTCAACCGCGAAAACCACGGCCCCTATTGCCGCGATGCGGTCCGCGCGCTTCTGAAAGCGTGCCCCGCCATCAGCGGCATTACTTTTCGTGTTCACGGAGAAAGCGGCGTCGAAGAAGGAAGTTACGATTTCTGGAAAACGGTCCTCGACGGCGTGGCGACATGCGGCCGCAAGGTGGAGATCGACATGCACGCCAAGGGCATGGATGAGACGATGATCAACATGGCGTTGGCAACCGCCATGCCAGTGAAAATCTCGCCAAAATACTGGGCAGAACACATGGGCATGCCCTATCACCAGGCGGACATCCGCGAACTAGAGCAGCCGAACGCGAGCCGCACCGCCACGGGATTGATGAAGTTCAGCACGGGTTCGCGGAGCTTCCTGCGATACGGGTATGGGGATTTAATGCGGGAAGATCGCCGCTGGGGTGTGCTGCATCGCATCTGGCCTGGCACGCAGCGCCTGCTGCTGTGGGGCGACCCGCTTACTGCCGCCGCGCATTCGCGTGCGTTTCGCTTTTGCGATAGCGACGGCGTGGAGATCATGGAGCCGCTATCCTTCAAGGGCCGGCGAGGTTCCGGGATTGCGGGAGATCGGTGCGCCTACGCGGATGCATCGCTCAAGCCGCATTGGGATTGGGAGAAATATGTCTACAGCCACCGCGTCTGGGGACGGTTGCTGTACAATCCCGATTCAGACCCGGATGTCTGGCGCCGGTACTTACGCAAGCAGTTCGGGCCGGGTGCGCCGGGAATGGAGGCCGCGCTGGCTAATGCCAGCCGTATCCTTCCCATCGTGACCACCGCGCATGGTGCATCGGCCGGCAATAACACGTATTGGCCGGAAATTTACTTAAACCAATCCATGCTGGACGCCGATCACCCGGGGCCGTATCGGGACACACCGGCGCCCAGAGTTTTCGGCAACGTCAGCCCGCTGGACCCGCAGTTGTTTTCCGTGATCAACGAGTATGCCGACGAGTTGCTGAAAGGCGAATGCAGCGGCAAATATTCGCCCGTTGAAGTGGCACAGTGGATTGAAGACTACGCGGCAGAAGCGGCAAAGCGCCTTGCACAAGCCGAACCGTTGATTGCTCGCAAAAACCGGCCGGAGTATCGACGAATGGCCGAAGATGTTGCGATTCAGGCTGGATTGGGCCGTTTTTTTGGGGCGAAATTCCGCTCCGGATCCCTTTACCGGATTTACGAACAGACCGGTGACCGCACTGCTCTGGACGAATCGCTAAAGGCGTATCGTGCGGCCAGATCGGTCTGGGCACAACTTGCCAATCGAGCCAAGAGCGTCTACATCTCCGATATCACCGTCGGAGAAAACCCACAACTGCGCGGCCACTGGCTGGACCGTTTGCCCGCTATCGATGCGGACATCGCGCTTATGGAAAAGAAGGGGAATCAGAGTCACGCGGGCACGACTTCGCAGGACCGCGCAGCATCTGCTATAAAGGCGATCTTAGGGCGGCCAAAACGTCCGTCTTTGCCCTGTCACCATCAAGCTGCTGGTAAGTTTCGACCGGGGCAGCCGTTGAACATCGAGTTGTCTGTCGAAAAGGGAACCAAATCGGTTTCGGCGCGCATGTACTACCGCCACGTCACGCAAGCCGAGCGCTACCAGTCAGCCGAAATGCAACTTCGCAGTGGGCGCTATTTCGCGACCATTCCCGGTAGCTACACGGACTCGCCATATCCGTTGGAGTACTACTTCGAATTGAAGCAAGGACCGGAGTCGGCTTGGCTTTATCCGGGATTTAACTCGGAACTCACGAACCAGCCCTATTTCCTGGTTCGCCGTGCGTAAGAGCAGGCGGATTGCTGAAGTGGATGCGGCAGCTCTTAGGCCGGTTCGAGCAAAATCTCTTTTGCACGCGATTCACTCCTGGTAATGAGCCAACAATTCAATCGCGTTATCATCCCGGAATGACCGGCATCTGGTTTGAAAGGGAACAAAGTAGCGGAGAACCGCTGTGTCCGCATGTGCCAAAACATTTTTGACTTGCTGCATTCGGCTTGTCAGCCGCACTGGCACAGATTTCCACCGGCCCCATCGCCGGAGTGGTGGAAGACGCATTCGGCACGGTGGTGCCGAATCCTGAGATCGCGATCAAGCAAACCGCCACAGGCGAATCCCGCGCCAGCCGGTCTAACACGAACGGAGAATTCAACGTTCCGCTTCTGCAGTCCGGCGGTTACGCGGTAACAGCCACGGCCGGAGGATTCAAAACGAAGTCTCTAGCTGGCATGACCTTACGTGCAGATCAAACGATAAATCTGCGGGTCGCACTTGACGCCGGTGCTTCCGGTGAGTTGGTGGAAGTGACCGGATCCGCGCCGCTGGTTGATTCGGCTTCTTCGTCTCTTGGCCAAGTGATCGGGAACAAGCAGATCATCAATTTCCCTCTGAATGGACGAAATCCATTCGCGTTGGGAGTGGCCCGCGCCAACCTAGCGATTCCTCGATGACCCAGAAACCGCGCATCCGCCGATGCCGTTCATTCAAATACGGATTCAGACGAGCATACTTTGTAGCCAATCCGGAATCGTCGGCCATGACGGTAGCGTGCGGATCTCCGCATAATTCAAGGACGCTTGCGTGCCAGCGTCAAGCCATCGCCGATTGGAATCAAACTCAAACCGACCCGCTCGTCGCCGTGGATCTTCTCATTCAGATCGCGGATGGCAATGGTATCGGCATCGTTCACCGAAGGATCGATCACCTTTGAATGCCAAAGCACGTTGTCAATCCCAATCAATCCGCCTACCCGCACCAGCACCAGCGCACGCTCATAATAGCGATCGTAATTCGCCTTATCCGCGTCGATAAAGGCGAAATCGTACGTCCCCTGCTGCCCGTCCGCAATCAATCGATCCAGCGTCTCAACCGCGGGCGCCAGATGCAGGTCGATCTTATGCGCCACACCAGCCTCTTGCCAGTAAGGCTTCCCGATGGACGTCCATTCCTCGCTCACATCGCACGCCGTCACCCGCCCGTCCGGCGGCAGCGCCAGCGCGACTGCAAGCGAACTGTAACCCGTGAAAACCCCCACTTCCAGCGTCTTCCGTGCATCCAGCATCTGCACCAGCAACTGCATAAACTGCCCTTGTTCCGGTGTGATTTGCATCCGCGCTTCGGGCACGGATGCGGTCCGCTCGCGCAGCCGGCGCATTACATCCGGCTCGCGCAAAGATACCCGCCGCAGGTATTCGGCCAACTCGCCGGTAAGGTTCGTATGTGTATGGGACATGCCTACTCCATATTAGAATCGTAATTCTCCGGCCGTCCAGCTTTCCAGATGCGCCCGCGCGCCGGTTGCGCCAGAATCTCAATCTCCCGCAGAATCTCCGGATCGGCAGTGCCTTCCATCGCGTTCAAATTCTGCCGCACTTCCCCGGTGGTAGACATACCGGTGAACGTGGTCGCAAGCGCCGGGTTGCTCAGCGCGAATTGTAACGCCGTATCCGTCACTGAGACGCCACGGCTCTGGCAGAACTCCACAATCCGCCGCGCCGTCTCACGCACAATCGGCATCGCCGGGTGCCAGGGCGGAGGTCCGGCCGGCGTCAGCAATCCCATGTGCAATGGAGATGCGCTGATCAGTCCCTCCGGATTCATCGCCGCCGCATCCGTGTTCAAAAGGTTGTACCGGCAGTAACTCAGCATGCAATCCACCGGTGCTTCCGCCGCCACCTCGCGCAACATCCGCAGCGATAGACCCGTAATTCCGATGAACCGCGCCTTGCCCGCTTCCTGCACCCGCCGCAGCGCCGGAATCGTCTCGTCGATAATTTGCCGCTTATCTCCAAACTCCACATCGTGGACATGCAGTATATCCAGGTAGTCCGTTTGTAGCCTCTGCAGCGATTCATCCGCACTCCGCGTAACACGTTCAGCGGAAAAATCGAATCCCGCCAAATCATAACGCGCGCACTTTGTAGCCAGAATCACCTCATGCCGGCGGCCCTTCAGCATCTCGCCCAGCCGCGTCTCCGCCAGCGTCCTGCCGTAGTAAGGAGCAACGTCGAAAAAATTAATCCCGCTATCAATCGCCAGGTCGATTGCCCGCTTCGCCTCTGCGCT
>JANYCV010000011.1 GCA_025360145.1 Acidobacteriaceae bacterium | reverse complement strand
TGCCGTGATTTCAGTGAGTGTCCTGCTCGCTATCACGCTGGGTCTGCGCGAGTCGCTGATTGTACTAATCGCGATTCCGGTAACGCTGGGGCTGACGCTGACCATTTTCTATCTCTACGGCTACACGCTGAACCGGATTACGCTCTTTGCACTAATCTTCTCTATCGGCATTCTGGTGGACGACGCAATCGTGGTGGTGGAGAACATCGTTCGCCACTGGCGGATGCCGAACAATCACGACAGGCCCCCGTTCGAGGTAGCCGTGGAGGCGGTGGACGAGGTGGGTAATCCTACCATTCTGGCCACCCTGGCCGTGGTTGCCGCGATTCTGCCGATGGCGTTCGTCGGTGGCCTGATGGGACCGTATATGCGCCCCATCCCGATCGGCGCCAGCGCCGCTATGCTTTTTTCGCTGTTGGTCGCCTTCATCGTGACGCCGTGGGCCGCGGTCCGGATACTGAAGCCGGGCAGGCACCACGAGGGCGAACGGGAGGGTTTCGTAACGCGGATGTACCGGGTGTTCATGGGCGCTCTGTTGCACCGGACTATCCTCCGGTGGAGCTTCCTCGGGGGAGTGGTGGTCCTGCTGCTTGCCTCCGTCTCACTGCTCTACTTCGGCTTCGTCAAGGTCAAGATGTTGCCGTTCGACAACAAGAGCGAGTTCCAGGTGATCGTCGATATGCCGAACGGCACGACGCTGGAAGAGACGGCGCGTGTGACGCAATTGCTGGCCGAAGAGACGCAGAAACAGCGTGAGGTGGTGAATGTCGGGACTTATGTGGGAACGGCGTCGCCCTACAACTTCAACGGACTGGTGCGCCATTACTACCTGCGGCGCGGGCCGAATGTGGCGGATATTCAGGTGAATCTGCTGCCCAAGGGTGAGCGGAATCTGCAAAGCCACGAGATTGCCAAGCAAGTGCGCCTGCGTATTCAGCCCATCGCGGAGCGTTACGGAGCGCGGATCAAAGTCGCCGAAGTACCGCCTGGTCCTCCAGTGCTGCAAACGTTGGTGGCGGAGGTGTACGGCCCGGGCATGGAGGGAAGGATCGCGCTGGCGCGGCAAATGCGGGATCTGTTTAAGCGGACCAAGGGCGTGGTGGACGTCGATTGGTATGTGGAAGACGATCAACCGAAGTACAGCTTGGCGGTCGACAAGGAAAAGGCCGCCATCAACGGGATTTCCGGGGACGACATCGCACACTCCATGCAGGTGGCTTCCGGCGGTTATGCGGCCGGTCTGTTGCATCAAGATGCGGAGAAGGAAGATGTTGCACTTACGGTGCGGCTGGACCGCGCCACTCGTTCCGATCTGGAGCGGATACAGAGCTTGAAGATCGGCGGGCGGAATGGCCGGCAAGTCGCGCTGGGAGAACTGGTGCATGTCGAAAAGGGGATCGAGGACAAGAGCATCTACCATAAGAACCTGATGCCGGTGACGTATGTTACCGCCGACATTGCGGGAGAGATCGAGAGTCCGGTTTACGCGGTTCTCCAACTGGGGCCGGAGATCGACAAGATCAAAATTCCGGAAGGCTACCAGATTGAGCAGCACATGGCCGCGCTGCCCTCGGATTCCGGCCGCTACTCCATGAAGTGGGACGGCGAGTGGCATATCACCTACGAGGTCTTTCGCGATCTCGGTATCGCCTTCGCGGCGGTGTTGATCCTGATCTATGGGCTGGTGGTGGGGTGGTTCCAGTCGTTCGCGACGCCGCTGATCATCATGGCGGCGATCCCGTTTTCGCTGGTCGGCATCCTGCCCGCGCACGGCATGCTGCATGCTTTTTTCACTGCGACCTCGATGATCGGCTTCATCGCCGGCGCCGGCATCGTGGTAAGGAACTCAATTATCCTGGTGGACTTTATCGAACTGCGTTTGGCGGAGGGTATGCCGCTGGACGCAGCCGTGATCGATGCGGGAGCGGTTCGATTCCGTCCGATGATGCTTACGGCCGCGGCGGTGGTGGTAGGTTCGTCGGTGATTCTTTTCGATCCCATTTTTCAGGGCTTGGCGATTGCGCTGATGGCGGGTGAAATCGCCTCGCTGCTGCTCTCGCGCATGACCGTTCCGGTGCTGTTCTATCTCTTCAACAAACAAAGGAGTAAGGCTGTATGACTGTTGACCGTTTTCTGCGGATGATTGCGGGGGCTATTGTGGTCTTGACCCTCGCGCTGGGCTATTGGGTGAGCCCGTACTGGTATCTGTTCACCGCGTTCGTGGGGCTGAATTTGTTTCAATCCGCTTTCACGAATTGGTGTCCGATGATGACTATTCTCCGAAAGTTGGGCGTTCGGGAGAGCTGAGGTTGGAGCCAGTGTCCCGTCTACCGTAAGAGTTGACAACGAGCCGAAGAGCGCGACCTGGGGGTCGCGCGCCGGCGAGGGCGCCCGCCCCACCGTTAGCCCGGTTGCAGATTGTCAATAATTAGACGGGACAGCAGACTGGTCTTCCAGCACGCAGGGGTTGCGCAACTCGCCGATTTCCTGCACAGTCACCACACACTCATCACCCGGCCGCAGCCAGCGCGGCGGCTTGTGGCCGAGACCTACGCCCGCCGGTGTTCCGGTGGAAATGATATCGCCCGGTTCGAGCGTGCATACGCTGGAAATGTACGTGATCAAGTTCGGAATGTTGAAGATCAGGTGCTTGGTATTGGAGTTCTGCAACACCTCACCGCCGATCGTCATCTTGATGTCCAGATTGTGCGGATCCGAGATCTCATCGGCCGTGACCACCGCCGGCCCCATCGGCGCAAACGTATCGAAGGTCTTGCCCATCAGCCACTGGGTGGTTGCCAGTTGGTAATCGCGGGCGCTGACGTCGTTCAGAATCGTATAACCGAAGACGTGATCCTTCCATTTGACGGACTTCTGGATTGGCGTATCGATATCTGGCGAGGGCCTGACAATCAGCGGAGCGAGTTCACCCTTATGACTACAGCAGAACAGGCATTTGTATTGAGGACGCTGGGCGCGGGCGTCCTCACCGCGGCGCTCGAGGGCCGGGTGCGTGATCTATTGGCGCCACTCAACGAACAACACCCGGACTTAATGGCGCTTGGAATCGCGCGCAATGAATACGTAGCACCGGGCCGGATTGGGCGTTCCAACCTCCTGAACGCCTGCTACTCGTTCTGGGAGTGCGTGACGCTCATGGCGGAGGACATCGCCCGCACGGGCCGCGTCATCGCCGTGCGCGCCGGTTTGGACGGCGGGGAGACGGTTCGCGGGCTGATGGAATCGATGCACGGCGTGACGCCACCCGCGCCGGGCGTCTCCGAATACAGGAGCGACCGATTTCAGACAAAAGTGCTGCGGAAATAGATGCGGCTTTTCGTGGGGCGCGGCTGAAGGCCAGATTTGCCGCGACGCGTGTCCAACCAGTACCCTATTTCGTAGGTGCGAATCGATTCCCCTAAAGAAAAGCGCTATTATTACCGAAGAGAACAAAAGGCGAACAAACGCACCCGCGATTCGAGGAGGACGACGTGAAGCAGCGATGTGGCGAAGGTGATACTGATACTGATTGCAGGGTGATCGTTGGCGATTCTCGGAAGGTTCTTTCTGAACTTCCCGCTGATACCGTTCAATGTGCCATCACCAGTCCGCCGTATTGGGGCCTTCGGGATTACGGGATCGATGGACAGATCGGGGCCGAAATGGAAGTTGAAGAATACATCGCTGATTTGGTGGCTGTGTTCCGTGAAGTCAGGCGCGTGTTGCGGGCTGACGGCACGCTCTGGCTCAACATCGGTGACTCTTACACCAGCGGGAATCGTGGATGGCGTGACGCTGACAGTAAGAATCCGGCGCGAGGTATGAGCTACAGGCCACCCAATCCCAAAGGCCTCAAAGACAAGGAGCTTATCGGCATTCCGTGGCGAGTCGCTCTGGCCCTTCAAGCGGACGGGTGGTATCTCCGATCCGATGTCATCTGGTACAAACCAAACTGTCAGCCCGAGAGCGTTAAAGATCGTCCCACCCGTTCACATGAGCACGTCTTCCTTTTGACGAAAAATGAGGATTATTATTACGACTCCGAAGCGGTGAAGGAAGGGACTACGCTCCCAGGGCAGCTTCGGAACCGGCGCGATGTATGGTCTATCAACACCGAGAGTTCAAAAGAAGCCCACTTCGCCATGTTCCCGCCCGCGCTGGTAAAGGTCTGTATGGAGGCGGGAAGCGCGGTTGGATCAGTGGTGCTGGACCCATTTTTCGGAGCGGGTACGGTTGGAGTGGTCGCTACAAGACTCGGTCGAAGCTGCATTGGGATTGAATTGAAGCCGGACTATGCAGAAATAGCACGAAACCGCGTGGCTGCCGAGAACCCTATCCTACCTCTTTACTCAGCGAAATCCGCTTGATACCCCACGACGCGTGCACAATACACAGGTCTTTCCTCAAGCCCCTGATTTGCAGTTTGCGCTCGGTCCCGCCGTCAAAATAGAGTTCAAATAGGACGGCTCCATTCTCGACAACCGAGCATTTGCCCGGCTTGGGATTCCGTTGGCTTGACTGCATCATCACCGGAGCGCAGTTCTGGACTTTCGCCAAGAGCGCCTTCGGGATTTCCACAAGTTCATATTGCTGGATGGTTTCAAGATCAGTAACGCGCCGGAGTTGCAAGATGCGGTCGTAAGATTCCATGTGCCTGAAGAACCGATCACGCAATCCCAGCAGGTCTTTTTCGGTGACCCACTGGCCCTTACCGAGTTCCATGAACTTTGAAATATGGAGAAGTTCCTTTCGGATGCCTCTGTCTGCTTGGGTCTTTAGGCTGAACGGAACGCCTCGAATCGTGATGTCGTGGCCGGGGTTGCATCTGTCTGCCAGCGTGGAGGGAATGCCGCATTGGTTCAGAACGCGGTCGAACGCATACTCAAAGCGATCCTTGGAAAGTGCTTCCGTAGAAAAACAATGGTGAATTTGGAGCGCATCCCCGAAGACGGCCAGCACCCAATCTGAGACAAGGTCTGAAGCTGGATTCCGATGAAGCTCAGGCTCAATCGAGAACTGTCTTATGACGCCCTCCATCCACACAAGCTGGCTTTCGCTCAGTGCGGTTAGTTTCGCGGCCAGAGCCATAATTCGGGCGGCTCTCTGTGAAGCTGCGTCATCGATCATCGGGAACTGTCAGTAAAGCACAATTCCGCGCTGAAGTGGACTCGGCGCTCCGTATATCGGCTAATTTTCTTTAGCCTCTACTTGTATTAGACTTGTATCACGCAGAAACGGGCGACCCGATCTGGCATCGAATCACCAGTAAGTTATTGAAAACTTCGAGCCACCCGCCGTAATCGAACCGGCGGGTGGTTACTTGCAAATCAGCTAGTCTTCCAGCACGCAGGGGTTGCGCAACTCGCCGATTTCCTGCACACTCACCACACACTCGTCGCCCGGCCGCAGCCAGCGCGGCGGATTGTGGCCGAGACCAACGCCCGCCGGTGTTCCGGTGGAAATGATGTCCCCGGGCTCCAGCGTGCAGACACTGGAAATGTACGCAATCAAAGTAGGAATGTTGAAGATCAGGTGCTTGGTATTCGAATTCTGCAGCACCTCACCGCCGATCGTCATCTTGATGTCCAAATTGTGTGGATCCAAGATTTCATCGGCCGTAACTAATGCCGGGCCCATCGGCGCGAACGTATCGAAGGTCTTGCCCATCAACCACTGCGTGGTTGCCAACTGGAAATCGCGGGCACTGACGTCGTTTAGAATCGTATAACCGAAGACGTGATCCATCCATTTGTCCTCGGGAATGTGCCGGCCGCCTTTGCCAATCACCAAGGCAAACTCGGCTTCATAATCCGGCTTTTCCGACTTCTTGGGCAATACGATCTTCTCGCCCGGTCCAATGATGGACGACGCGAACTTGCTGAAGATGGTGGGTACCTTTGGAATCTCCATCCCGGATTCAATGGCATGGTCGCGATAGTTCAGGCCCACGCACAAGAGTTTGTTCGGCCGTAGAATCGGCGCTGTCAGTTGGACGGCGCTCAGGTCGTCAAAAGCATCGGCTGCCGCATTTTTGAGCAGGCCTTCGATCCGCGGACGGGCATCGTCCCATTTTTCGATCACCTCGATCATGGTGTCGAAGCCCAGGGACTTCAGTCCAATCACCTTCGTGCCCTTGAGTACGCCCGGTTCCGGTAAAGCGCCGCCGCGGCGGAATGTTACAAAACGCATCGTGTTATGTTATCTCCCCGAAAGTTTTCTATTGTATCATCACACATGTTGCACCTCTTATTCGTTCTTACAATCACAATCGCGATCCTGCAGATGTCGGTGTTCTTCACGACCATGTACCTGCACCGTTCGCTAACGCACCGCGGCGTCGAGTTTCATCCCTGGCTAGCATTTCTGATGCACCTGCAGATCATGCTCTTCACCGGGATCTCGCCGCGCGAGTGGGTGGCGGTGCATCGGAAGCATCATCACTTTTCCGATAGAGAGGGAGATCCACACAGTCCGTATCTGTTTGGCATGTGGAAGGTGCTTTTGGGGAATGTGCTGTACTACCGGCGGGAAACGAAGAATCCCGGGACGATCCAAAAATACACGCCCGATTATCGGGTGGTGATTCTGGACAGGATCCCGAAGTTGAACTTCGGCGCTCTGGGTGGGCTTGCGGTGTTCATGCTGATATTTGGCGTGCTGTGGGGCGCGGCGGCGTGGGTGTTCCACGCGGTGGCTTACATTCTGCTGAATTCTACGATCAATAGCGTTTGCCACATGGTGGGCTATAGAAACTACGATAATCGGGCAACTAACTTGAAATGGGTGGCTTGGCTAACGGGCGGAGAAGGGCTACACAACAATCACCACGCGTATCCGGCGTCCGCGCGGTTCGCTCAAAAGAGTTTTGAAGTGGATCCGGCGTGGCCGGTCATTCGCATGCTGGAAGCACTCAAGCTGGCCAGCATCAAAAAAGAATCGCTAGCAACGAACTAAGCGGCTTTCAGTACTTTTCCGTTCTTGATGCAGGAGGTGCAAACTCGAATCCGCTTGGTGCCTCCGGAAACGACGGCACGAACTTCCTTCAAGTTAATGTTCCAACGCCGCTTGGTGATGTTATGTGCGTGACTTACTTTGTTGCCGAATTGCGGGCCGCGGCCGCATTTGTCGCATACTTTTGCCATAAGACAGAAATCTCCCGGAGGTTCTAAACCAACAGTGTACCAACCGGCAGCAGGCTTCGCAAGCCGGCCTCTCCCGCCGGGTAGTGGAGACACACTGGAAGGCTGCCCGCACATGCTTATTTCCTTCCAAACATTTTTGCACTACACTGTATGAGTTGGCTCGTAAAACGTGGGATTCTATAGTACTTACGGCCCAACAGTTCCAGCCCAGCAGGCATATGAGCATTCCTGGACAAATGCGGTCATTGACCCAGCCAGCCACGCCGGACGCACCACGGCTGGTTTCGGGGTTGCATCCGCACGGGAGATTCTTTCAGATCAGTACCGGACTTGGCGCAGGAAACATTGGCGACGATCTGATGGCGCAGGCATTCTGGGCGAGTCTTCCCGCGGACCACCGCCTCGACGTCGAAGTTTTCCCCGCTCACGTTTTGCAGCGCGAACGCTATCCGGGCCGAAACACCTACCGGATGGTAAACGAATCCGAATCCGGCACCTGGAATCCAGCCTCTATTCCCGGTCTGCTCGCCTGCGGAACACCCGTCAATGAGACGGAAGGTCTCGCATTTCCTATGCGGTTTGTGGGCGAACGGTTGCGGCGATTCGCCGCTCGCGACATTCCCGTGGACGCGGTAGGCGTTGGCATCGACAGGCTCCATTCCAAGCGCGCCCGTAGCCTGTTCGAGTCGTCTTTCCTCGGTGTCCGGTCGTGGACCGTACGCACTCCCGACTGCCAGGAAGCGTTGACCGATTTGGGAGTCGAACCGGAACGTATCATTGTGGGAGCCGATTGGGCGTGGCTCTACAAGCAAAAGCGGGACTTAACCGATTGGGGCGCGGAGATGTGGGCGTCTCTGGGCGTCGATCTGGAGCGTCCGTTGCTGGTGGCGAACCTGGTCAACTTGGTGTGGCGGTCCCGAACCGACTCGAAAAGAGAAATAGCCAGAGCACTGGATGCACTCAGTTCGCGGCACGGTTTCCAGATCGCGTTCTTCTGCAATGAGTGCCGCGAAGGAGAGATGTTCGACCGCGCGGCGGCGGAAGAAGTCAAGTCCAAGATGGAGAGGCCGGCCGTTATGGTGCCAAACTACTACTGGTCTCCGGACGAAGTGCTCGGACTCACCGCCCACGCCGACGTTGTCGTTTCGCAGCGTTATCATTTTTCGATTTTCGCGGTTCTCGCGGGGACGGTTCCGGTCAGCATACTCCGCGGATGCAAGATGAGCGGATTGGCGGAGGAACTGAGAGCGCCTGCTTCGTGCCGAATTGAAAATGTGGAGTCGGAGCGGTTGGTGGATGATATTTTGGACGCCCATCGGAATCGGAGTCACTATCTGGATCGCCTTTCGATGGCACGGAGGCAGTTGGCTGTCCGTGCGGGTAACAATCTTGCATTCTTCCGGCATCACTATCGCTAGTCTAATGCAGCGTCCCACAGCATGCCGCCTGGTTTCGGCATAATGGAAAGCTGGTGCGGCAATCCATAAAGTCACTTCCGGGATCCAGTCATCTCACAATTCTGATTTCCCAGATGGGCGGGTTGGGTGACGTGGTTCTCACTGCCGGTCTCTTATCGTCTCTTCGTGATAATTTCGTGGATGCGACGCTGGTTCTCATCTGCCGCGCGGGCTTCGCATCCATCTGTGACCTTTTCCCCAAACCTCCGGACCAGGTGATCGCGCTGGACTTCAACCCATACGAGTGGGCCATTCCTTCAGGCGAACTCTTCGCCGCCTTGGAGCCTGTGTTGGAGAAGACGGCCGGAGTGCGGGCGGAACTATTCATAGCCGGCGAGTTTCAGCCAACCTGGTTCACCTGGCTGCTTGCCGCGCACCGGAAGCCCAGGAAAGCCATTCAGGCTACGCTCGCAAAGCGGCCCGGCAGTGTACTGACAGGCGCATTGGATCATTTCGACTTAGACCGGGTAGAGTTCGAGGGGCCGAAGCTCGACGCCAATCTCCACGAAATACAGCGCTATGCCGAGCTTGTCGGATTTCTCGGCGGCACTACCCACGCTGCCGGAGTCTGGGCTGTACCGGACGCCGTTGAGACCCAGGTGCAGGCCATTCTCCGGCGGCTGAATTTGCGCAGTGGTGAATATCTGACATGCTTTCCCCTAGGGGCTGCGGGGATTGAGGTCAAGCGGTGGCCTAAGGAAAACTACCTGCGAGCGATAGCGTCGGTGCGGCAGAAAAGCCCGCTACCTGTCCTGTTCACGGGCGACGAATCGGAGGCCTCGGATCTCCGTAGCTTCGCGGAAGAACTTGGCGGAGACGATGTCCAGGTTTACGCCGGATCGCCAGAGTCAATTCCGATTCTCGCCGGATTGCTGCTTCATTCCCGCGCATACTTTGGGAACGACACTGGACCCATGCATCTTGCCTCAGCGTTCGGCGTTGGCGGCGTTGCCATCTACGGAGGCGGGCACTGGCCGGCGTACGGTCCGTGGGGGCCGGGGTCGATCGCGATGGTCCATCCGCTGCCCTGCTTCGGTTGCAATTGGGATTGCCTGTTTGGTCACGGGGTTTGCGTGGAGAGTATTCGCGTGGAACCGGTAATCGAAGCTCTCGGGCGAGTGCTCGCCGGCTTAGCAGAAGGACCAGAAACAGTGCTGCTTGCGGAATTGCCCGCCCAGGCGAACGATCTGATCCGGGACGCCAACCGCCGCTATAGGGAAGCTGAACTGGATCGCGGCGACCGGCTTACTTCCATCGTCGAGCTGCGGCGCAATGTCGATAGAAGCCACGGCCGCCTGGAAAACCTGGAACAGACTGCCACCGATCGGCTCCGGGCTTTAGAAGCGCAGCACGCAGCCATCGAACAGCTTCGTCATGAGTCGGAACGCCGCCGGGAAGGAATGGATCAGCTAACCGCGCTGCTCGATTTGCGTGACGTCCGGATCGAGGAACTCGAAGAGATCTCGAACCAAAGGGTAGCGGCGCTCGAATCCCAGGCAGCTTCCTACGAAGAACTGAAGAGGGAGGCGGATCTCAGAAGCGCTGGACTTCACGAGTTGACCGAACATGTGGCGCTGCGGGACCGCCGAATCGGGGAACTGGAGGAGGTCGCGGTAGAGCGATTCAAGAGTCTGCAAACCCAAGGCCGGGTCTACGAGGAATTGCGCATCGAAGCGGAGAAGCGGACCGCGGGGCTCCTCGAACTGACAGCGCAACTCGCGGCACGGGACGAATCGATCCGCCAACTGACACAGATCGCGGAAGACCGAGGTGAAGCGCTTGAAGCGCAGGACGCCGCTTACGGAGAATTGCGCATAGAAGCGGAGAAGCGGACCGCGGGGCTGATCGAACTGACAGCGCATATCGCGGCACGGGACGAATCGATCCGCCAACTGAGACAGATCGCGGAAGCCCGAAGTGAAGCGCTGGAAGCGCAGGACGCCGTTTACGGAGAATTGCGCATAGAAGCGGAGAAGCGGACCGCGGGGCTGATCGAACTGACAGCGCATATCGCGGCACGGGACAGCCAGATCAGCCTATGGAGGCATACCGCGGATGAACGTCTGATCGCCCTACAGCAGGCCGGGGTTGCCATGCGCGCGCTATCGGAAGAGGCTGAGAAGCGCGCTGCGGGGCTGCGGGAGTTCAGCGAGATTGTGGCCGCACGCGATGCCCGGATCGATAGCTTGGAGCGCGCGGTAGAGAATAAACAGGCACTGTCTCTTGCGGCGGAACAGGCATTTGCCGAACAACGCCGCATTTCGGACGAGCGGCTGGTAGCGCTGCTTACCACCGACGACGCGCTACGCGCCGTGCGCGCAGACTCGGAATTGCGCTTGCGTGACATTGAAGAGCTGACAAGCATTGTCGCAGCGCGGGACGCTCTAATTAAAGCTTCGGAGAAAACCGCAGCCGAGCGGCTTGCTGCATTATTAGACATCGGCGCCGCGATACAAGCAGAACAGAAGCGTGCTACAGAATTACTGGACCGTATTCAGCAACTGGAGAAACAGACCATCGGATTTGAGGAAGAACTCACTGCATTACACGGAGAACACTTGTACAGTTTCGTGATTCGCCGCCTGAAAAAACTTTTTTTTCAACGGACTCCGCGCTAGCAATCACAATGAGAATTGCCGTTAACCTCAGGCTATACGTGAAGGGACAAATTGGTGGGCTGGAGAACTATGTCCGGCACATTGTTTCCGGTGTCCATCGCGCGCAGCAAAGCAGTGGCGGCGAGATGACCGTTTTCGCCCATCGCGACGAGGTAGCAAACATCCAGGCCATCGCCCCGGGCGCCCGCATAATCCCGGTTGTTCATGAAACCGCGGTGGAAACGATGGAGGCTGAGTTGGCCACAGGAAATTATGACCTGCTCTTCTGCCCGCTGCTGGTGTTGGACCCGCTCAAACCCGGAATTCCGTCCGCGGCGATGATGCCGGATCTTCAACACGAATTCTTTCCCGGATTCTTTGAATCCAATACTCTGAAATGGCGGCGTCAGACATTCCGCCCCTCTACGATTTACGCGACGCATATCTTTACCCTTTCCCAACACGCAAAGGATACGATCGTGGATAAGTTCCGCGCCGATCCGGAAAAGATTGAGGTAGTCTACCTTGATGTGGACGATGAGTTCCGGCAGCCCGCACCAAGCCGCCCCTCGGATACATTCCGGAACCTGGGATTGCCCAAGGAGTATCTTTTCTACCCGGCGAATTTCTGGCCGCACAAGAATCATTCAAACTTGCTGCGGGCGATGCGCCTTCTGGTTGATTCACGCCCCGGCCTCGCCCTGGTGTTGACCGGGGCGGACACCGGACTGTCCCGAGTGAAACAGGAGGTGGACGAACTTAAGTTAAGCCGGAACGTATATTTCCCGGGTTATGTCGACCGTAGCGTCCTGGTGGAGTTGTACCGGAACGCGGCGGCCATTCCATTCGTTTCGCGGTTTGAAGGATTCGGCATCCCGATTCTGGAGGCCTTTCACACCGGCACACCGGTGATTACATCGCGCGCCGGCAGTTGTGAGGAAGTGGCGGGAGGCGCGGCACTCCTGGTAGATGAGCTTGATCCAGCCGCGATTGCCGCCGGGATTGCGCGAATTTTGGACGATCCGGGTTTCCGTGCGACGCTAGTGGAGACCGGCCGCAAGCGAGCCGCCGAATTTTCCTGGACAAAAGCCCTAAATCAGACCTTGAGCGCCTTTGAACGTATCACCGCCCCTGACTACGCCCCACCACAGCGCATCCACGTTGAGGAGTATCCCGTTGTAAGCATCGTCACCCCTTCCTACAACATGGGCCGGTTCATCCGTCAAACCATCGAGAGCGTGCTGACGCAGGACTACCCTCACATCGACTACATCGTCATGGACGGGGCTTCAAAGGACGATACAGTCGAGATCCTCAAATCGTACGGCGACCGCTTGCGTTACGAATCGAAGCCGGATAAGGGTCAGGCTCACGCGGTTAACAAGGGATTTGAAGTCTCGAAAGGGCGGATCTTCACGTTTCTGAATGCGGACGATACCTACTTACCCGGCGCCGTCGGCACGGCGGTGAAGAACATGTTGGCCAATCCGTCCATGGGAGTGGTGTACGGTGAAGCCAACTACGTGCAAGAGGACGGGACCAACATCGGCCGCTATCCCACGCTTCCTTTCGACATCGAGACACTCAACCGCTGCTGCTTCATCTGTCAACCGGCCGCATTCATGTGGAG
>JANYCV010000475.1 GCA_025360145.1 Acidobacteriaceae bacterium | reverse complement strand
CCTCACGGCTCTTTGCCAGCAGGCGCTCGGCTGCCGGACCGGCAGTCTGCAGACAACCTTCGGCGTCGAAAAGTAGCACCGCCTCTTCCAGACGTTGGATCATCTGATCGATATTGGTGCGGAGCATATTCGCATCCTCGCGAGCTCCGCGGTATTGCTTCCCGAGAAGACTAAGCTTCACTTGCAAGCTGGCCAGTTCCGCCGATTTGAAACGCTCAGAGGGTTCTTCGGTTTCTCCGCTGGAGATGCTCTCGATGTCGCGGCCAATGCGTTCGAGCGAACCACCCACCAAGTCGGAAATGACGATTGCCAACAGGCCGGAAAGCAAGAGAGAAACCAGCGCCACTACCAGCAGTTGGCGCAACTGGGGGAGCAGCGCCGTGCGCAAGAAGGCAGACGAAATTACCACTTTCGCCAAGAGATGCGCACCCGCCGAGCTTTCGATCGTGTAGTCTTCTTCCGAGTTAAGCAGGTGAAACAGACTGACCCAGGTCTGGCGTTGCTTCATGCCGGAAAACGAAGGATGCGAGTCAGCCAATTGTCCGACGCGATCGTGATAGGACGCGGCCAGAATGCGGTTTCGAGTGTCGGTTACCAGGATTTCGCTTACGAATCCGGAATAAACCGAAGATTGATGCAGCATCTGGGTGAGAACCGGGTCGCCGCCGGCCATCGCTTCGGCGGCCGTTGCATCCCGCGGCGCTATGCCTTCCGCCTGAATTTTGCCGCTCAGATAGTGCGTGATTTGTGCGGCCACTAACTGGGCACGCTCTTCAGCGTCGGCGAATGTTACCTGGACGGTGCTTTGGAGATTCAGAACCGAAAGTGCGA
The DNA here is from genome assembly GCA_025360145.1 of Acidobacteriaceae bacterium. Lineage (GTDB taxonomy): Bacteria > Acidobacteriota > Terriglobia > Bryobacterales > Bryobacteraceae > JANXXV01. The sequence continues at coordinate 12,824 of JANYCV010000475.1, read as the reverse complement.
GGACAATGGTGACAACGAGTCCAAGGATGGAAATTCTGAGCCGATTCCTAAGAGTAAGTGCATTCATGCAGAGTGAGCGAGTAGCTACATGAATGAGACTCCGCGGTTCACTGGCGGTTACGAATTGTTAATCGATACCGCGAATTAAGCCGTGGTGGTGGCTTCCGCGTCCGCGGAACCGTACTCTTTCAGCTTATTGAACAGTGTCTTGAGGCTGATGCCCAGGATTTCCGCGGCACGCGTTTTATTGTTCTTCGTGTGCTGAAGCGTAATCTGGATGAGCGCTTTTTCAGCATCGCTCACCGTGGCACCCACTTGTAGCCTGACGGAATCGGGCTCATCCACTTCGGCGATCTGGCGCGCCCCGATAGACAACCCGAAATCGCGGGGCAGATGATGCACGGTGATGGTGCCCTCGCCCGCGATGATCACCGCGCGTTCCATTACGTTTCGCAATTCCCGGACGTTGCCGGGCCAGTTATGGCGCCGGAGTTGCTCCATCACGTCAGGACTGATTTCGGTCGCCTTGCAACCATGCTTTTTGTTCAGATCGCGAATCAAGGCCTCGGCGAGAATCGGCAAATCGCCGTCACGGTCGCGCAGCGGAGGCAAGGCAATCTGAAAGACGTTCAGGCGGTAGAACAAGTCCTCACGAAGTTCGCCCTTGCGGAGCGCATCGTCCAACACTTTGTTGGTGGCGGCGATGATGCGGACATCCACGGTGATTTCGCTCTTGCCGCCGAGCCGGCGGACTCGGGAATCTTCCAACACCCGCAGTAGTTTGGCTTGCGTTCCGACAGGCATTTCCGCGATTTCATCCAGAAGCAGCGTTCCGTGCTGTGCCAGTTCAAAGCATCCGGCGCGGCGTTCCACGGCTCCGGTGAAGGCGCCTTTCTCATGTCCGAACAATTCGCTTTCCATCAGCGTTTCCGGCATGGCAGCACAATTGATGGCGACGAATGGTCCACCGCGGCGAGGGCTCAAATGATGAATGGCGCGCGCGACCAGCTCTTTGCCCGTGCCGCTTTCTCCGGTGACTAGTACGGCCGCCTTGCTTGGAGCCACCTGGCGGACTAACGAGAAAACCTGATGCATGGCGGGAGAAGACCCCACCAGATCCACCAGCACGCCTTGGTAGCTGAGTTGGCGTTGCAGCCGCTCTGTTTCCTCAGTCAGCCGGCTTTGCGAGGCGGCACGTTCGAGGAGGATGCGCAGGGCAGCCGGTTGAATCGGTTTTTCCATAAACCAATACGCGCCCAGATCGTGAATGGTGGCGATGGCGGTTTCAATGTTTCCGAATGCAGTCAGTACGATGGCTGGCGGCATATTGCCCTGGCTGGTAAGCCGTTTTAGCAGCTCGAAGCCGTCCATGCGAGGCATCATCAAGTCGGTAACCAGCACCTGCACTGCGTCTTCGGCAAGCTTGTCCAGCGCTTCCTGACCATCGGCCGCGGTCTCCACGGTGAACCCCCAGGACGCAACCATAGTTGCCAATCCCACACGCTGGCTCTCTTCGTCATCGACGATCAATACCTTCGCTGACAACGGGTTCGCTACACTGTTCATCGTAGACATTGTACTGCTATTGTCCTCCCCAATGATAAGATTTGAAAATTGGTGCTGGTGGCGCTACCCAGAGAAGGTTCCTATGAACTCCGCGTCGAATGGGACGCTGGGATAAGGGAAATGTTTCGTTTGGCTGTCCGATTGCTGCGCAAAAAACGCTCGCTAAGATTCTTCCATACATGAAATACTTCCACGCAATTATGTTCGCTGTGCTGTTGCCGGCGGTAAGCCCGCGTGCATGGGCGCAGCGGGATCTAGCGGGATCCGCGCAGATCAAGCTGGCGATTGAGAATCTGGCCGACACGCGCAGCGTGTTGATGATTGCCGCCCATCCAGACGACGAGCGGACGGCGCTGCTCACCTACTTTGTGCGGGGCCGCCATGTTCGGACCGGATACCTGTCGCTTACGCGCGGGGAAGGCGGGCAGAACCTGATTGGATCCGAGCAGGGCAAACTGCTGGGCGTGATTCGCACCCAGGAACTGCTGGCGGCGAGAAGGATTGATGGAGCCGAACAGTTCTTCACACGGGCTATCGATTTCGGCTTTTCGAAGACGCCGCAAGAGACCCTTGCGAAATGGGGGCATGACGCGCTGCTGTCCGATGCGGTGTGGGTGATCCGCCGCTTCCAGCCGGACGTGATTGTACTGGTGTTTTCGGGCACGCCGCGCGATGGACACGGGCAGCATCAGGCATCGGCGATTATCGGCCGCGAGGCGTTTGCGGCGGCGGCGGACATGACGCGGTTTCCAGAGCAACTGAAATATGTAGAGCCCTGGCGGAGTAAGCGGATGTTTCAATTGGGCCGCAGGACGTTTGACCAATACCGGCCGGCCGCGGAGGTGGCGAAGGACAAGACTCCGCCGGAGAAAACGCTCGACGTGGATACGGGCGAGTTCGCGCCGCTGCTTGGGCACTCCTACAGCGAGATTGCCGGGATGAGCCGCAGTATGCATCGGAGCCAGGGAATGGGCTCGGCGGAGCAGCGCGGGTCGTCCATCACATCGCTATTGCCAATCGGGGGCGACGCCGGGGTGGGCGATGCGTTGGATGGAATTGAAAACGGTTGGAAGCGCCAGCCACAGGGCGCGGCGATTGACGATCTGCTTTCGCGTGCGATCCGCACTTTCGATGCGGAACATCCCGAGAAAACGATTCCGCTGTTAACGCAGGCGCGACCGTTGATAGCCGCGGTAAAAGCGGGTTGGGCGGCGCGAAAACTGGAAGATCTGGACGAGGCAATCGCATTGTGCGCCGGGATCTGGCTGGATGCGGCAACGGACCGGTTTACGGCAGTGCCGGGGGGCACCGTGCGCATTACAGCAACGGCGCTGAATCGTTCTCCCGCCTCGGTTGTGTTGAAAGGCGTCAAAATATCGGGCGCGCAGGGAGCGCCGGAAACGGACGCACTTGCGGACAACCTTGCCTACAACAAGGCGGACAAGAAGACCCTTACCTGGACGATTCCCCCGGCGCAGCCGTCTTCGCAGCCCTTCTGGCTGCGGAAGCCCAGTCATGGCGATCTTTACACCATTGAAGATCAGCAGTTGATTGGAGTGGCCGATGCGCCGCCGGTTCTGGAAGCGAGTTTTCATTTGCAGGTTGGCGCCGATGAAATCGTGGTCAAGCGGCCTGTCCAATACCGATATGTGGATAGGGTGCGCGGCGAGTTGACACGGCCGCTTGCGGTGGTGCCGCCAGTGTCGCTTGCGATATCAGAAAAAGCGATCCTCTTTCCCAACAACGAAGCAAAATCAATCGATGTGGATGTGAAGGCGAACAGGCCGCAATCTTCCGGGACTGTCAGCCTCACCGTGCCTAACGGATGGCGGGTGGAGCCGGCGGTGAGACCGTTCTCGCTGACGCAAGCGGGCGAACAGGCGACGCTGCGATATACGATTACGCCGTCCGCCAGCGAGGCTCGCGGGGAATTGCGCGCCCAGGCTGTGATGGCGAACGGCGGGCAGGTTGACTCCAGCATGAACGTGATTGACTACGCGCATATCCCGCCCCAGACTATCTTCGAGCCGGCGGCGGCCACGGTGATTCGGGCAGACGTCCGGACGCTGGCACACAAGGTGGGCTACATCATGGGCGCGGGCGATGAGGTACCGAAAGCACTGCGGCAGATTGGCTGCGAGGTGACTTTGCTGGACCCTGATTTCCTGGCACGCGGCGATCTGAAAACCTTCGACGCTATTGTGGCCGGGGTTCGGGCTTACAATCTGCGGTTGGACCTCCGCGCCAATCAGCACCGCTTGCTGGACTACGTAGAACAGGGTGGAACCTACATCGTGCAGTACAACAACCTGGGCTTTGGCGAGTCGGCGGCGGAGGATCTGAAGGGACTGGAGCAGATGGGTCCGTATCCGATGAAGCTCAGCCAGGAACGCGTGACCGAGGAAGACGCGCCGGTTCACTTCCCCGATCCGAATCACCGGTTACTGCAGTCTCCGAACCGGATTACGGAGAAAGATTTCGAAGGCTGGATTCAGGAGCGCGGCTTGTATTTCGCGTCGAGTTTCGATTCTCGATATGAGTCCTTGTTCGATTCGCACGATACCGGAGAGCCGCCCCGCGCGGGTGGAATGCTGTTTACAAAATACGGCAAGGGCGCATACTTCTATACCGGGTATGCGTGGTTTCGCGAGTTGCCCGCGGGTGTGCCCGGAGCGTTTCGGATTTTCGCGAACCTGTTGAGCGCCGGAAAGACCCTGCAATGAACCAGCCTGATGAGCCGCCACCCTTTCTCGGAACCTGGAAACGGGTTTACACCGCAGTGCTGATTTACGTGGCTGTGTTGATTTCTATACTCTACTTGTTTTCGGCTGCCACCGCTCCATGAAGCCTCTCGATTGGGTGGTATTGTTCGGATGGCTGACGTTCCTGGTTTCCTACGGGTTGTGGCGCGGCCGGAAAAGCGGAACCGTAAACGATTACCTGCTGGCAGGCAGAACCATGCCGTGGTACGCGATGGGGCTGTCGATCATGGCTACGCAAGCCAGCGCCATCACGTTCATCTCCACCACCGGCCAATCTTACGTGGACGGCATGCGGTTCGTCCAGTTCTATTTCGGATTGCCTGTAGCGATGGTGATTTTGTCGGCCACCGCGGTTCCCATTTTTCATCGAGCAAAGGTGTATACGGCTTACGAGTATCTGGAGAACCGCTTCGATGCGAAGACCCGCGCGCTGGTGAGCGGCATCTTTTTGATCCAGCGCGGACTGGCCGCGGGGTTGGCGCTTTATGCGCCCGCCGTGGTGCTGTCGGTAATTCTCGGCTGGTCGGACCAAACGACCACGATCCTGATGGGCAGCCTGGTGGTGCTCTACACCACGACGGGCGGTATCAAGGCGATCACCTGGGCCGATGTGCAACAGATGGCCGTGATCTTCGTCGCGTTGATTCTCGCGCTGTTCATGGCCATCCACCTGATGCCGCAACAGGTGAGTTTTCTGGATGCGGTGACGCTGGCTGGAGCCTTCGGAAAGCTGAAGGCCGTGGATACGAACTTCGATTGGAACAACCGCTATAACCTTTGGAGCGGCCTGATTGGCGGGATGTTTTTGGCGCTGGCCTATTTTGGATGCGACCAATCGCAGGTGCAGCGCTACCTCACCGGAAAGTCCGTAGCGCAAAGCCGGCTAAGCCTGCTGTTCAATGCCGTGGCCAAGATCCCGATGCAGTTCTTCATCCTGTTCATCGGAGCGATGGTTTTCGTGCTCTTCATGTTCGTGAAGCCGCCGGTGATTTTTCATCCGGTGGAGATGGGCCGGATCACGCAATCCACCGAATTCAAACCGGTAGAGGATCGCTACAATGCCGCGTTTGAAGCGCGCAAGCAGGCGGCGCAACACTATCTGGATGCGAAACATCGCGGGGAGACGTTGCCAGCCGATCTGGAGGCATTGCGATCCACCCAGAAAGCTTTCGACACCGCGCGGCAGGACGGCGCAAAGTTGGTGGACAAGGTCCGTGGGTCCAGCGGGTTCAACGACACGAACTATATTTTTCTCAGCTTTGTTACAAACTACCTGCCGGCTGGAGTGGTGGGCCTGATCATCGCGGTGATATTCTCGGCGGCGATGTCGGCTGTGTCCGGTGAGATCAACTCACTGGCAACGGTCACCGTGATCGACGTCTACAAGCGGCATTTCCGCAAGTCGGCGACTGATCGTCATTATCTTTGGGCATCGCGAATCGCAACGGTATTTTGGGGCGTGTACGCGGTGATCTTCGCCGGGCGCGGCGGCGGATTCGGCGCATTGATCGAAGCCGTGAATATGATCGGGTCGTTATTCTACGGAGGAATGCTGGGCGTGTTCGTGCTCGCGTTCTTCTTTCCCAAAGTGGGCGCGAACGGAGCATTCGTAGGCGTGCTGGCCGGGGAAGCAGCCATCTTCGCGGCCAACCGCTTCACCAGTATTTCGTTCCTCTGGTACAACGTGATCGGCTGCCTGGTGGTACTGGCTACCGGCGTTTTGGTATCGAAGATCGAAACTGCTAAATATCCACGCTAGCGATTTCCACCGTGCTGCGGTGACCATCCACCACCACGATGCCGCTTTCGGTGACGTGATGGAAGTGCCGGTCTTTTTCGAGATCATAGCCGATCTGCGCGTCTTCCGGCACACGGACGTTCTTGTCCAGAATGGCCCGGCGGATTTTCGCGCGGCGTCCGATGTCGCAGTTATCGAAGATGATGGAGTCTTCCACCTCAGCACCGGTGTGGATTCGAACGCCCCGGCCGAGCACCGAATTCCTTACCGAACCGCCGGATAGAATGGTGCCGCCGGCGACGATGGAATCGATGGCCTGACCGCGGCGGCCTTCGTCATCGAAGGTGGTCTTGGCTGGCGGATCCGAGTAATCCGCAGTGCGCAGCGGCCACTGTTTGTTGTATAGATTCAATACCGGGGACACCGCACGCAGGTCCATGTTCGCTTCGTAATAGGCGTCAATCGTTCCCACGTCGCGCCAGTAGACTTCCGCGCCCGGGAGATCGCCGGGAATGCGATTGGTGGTGAAATCGTAGGCAAACATTTCCGAACGTCCGATCAGGGACGGCAAAATATCCCGGCCGAAATCGTGAGAGCTTTCTTCGTTCGCGGCGTCGGCGTACAGTTCGCGCAGCAGCGTACCGGTGGAGAATACGTAGTTTCCCATCGACGCGTACACGCGGTCCGGATCGCTCGGCATGGTGGGTGCATCGGGATTTTTCTCGTGAAAGCCGACGATTGCACCTTCCGGAGATGTCTCAATGACGCCGAACTCGCTGGAGAGTTCTTTCTTCACCGGAATGGCCGCGACGGTTACCTGCGCCCGCTTGTGCTCGTGATATTCGATCATCTCGCGGATATTCATCCGGTAGATGTGATCGGCGCCAAAGATTACCACCAGGTGCGGGTCGGCCTGTTCGATCAAATTAATATTCTGGTAAATGGCGTCCGCGGTGCCTCGATACCACGTCTCCCCGGGCGACCGCATCTGCGCGGGCACCGGGATAATGAAGTGGCTTTTCAGCAGGCTGTTGGACTCCCAGCCATCGCGCAGGTGCTGCAAGAGTGATTGGCTTTTGAACTGGATCAGCACATAACTGGAATAAATCCCGGAATTCAGCAGGTTGCTGAGCACGAAATCGATAATCCGGTACCGTCCTCCGAAGGGAACGGCAGGCTTGGCGCGCTCCTTGGTTAGGGGGTAGAGGCGGGTGCCCTTGCCGCCTGCCAGCACAAATGCAAGTACTCGGAGTTGCATTATCGTTGATCCTCAGTTTTTCGATTGAACTAACTTGTCATTGTGGCAGCAGAAAGCCACCGAGGCAACAAACATTTTCTGTAACAGCTCAGGTACCCCTGAATTTCAGCAAACTCGGTCGCCCATTCCATCCCTCGGGTTGCCTCGGCGCGCCGCGCTCCAATATCGGTGACGAAGAATTAACGGCTTGGCGACTGCCTTGCACTAGCGATCCGCGCAAAGCCGACTGTGGCGAAGGCCTGAGAGGGGGAGCCTAAACTGTTACCATTTTTTTTGTTTGTAGTTGCTCAGCGATTCCGTCACCCCAAAATTGCTCTGCTTATCGATCATACAATCGAAGCGGCGGCAAAGATTCCTTCCTTCGACTACGCAGTGGATTCGGCGCGGGGGCTGACGGAGATGATTGCCAAACGAAGGCGAAATCGGCATCTCGTTACATTTACGCTTGCCGGACGCTACCCGCTTCGTCCTGCCGCGGGAAGCGGTCGCGCGGAGGCGTCAAAATGCGCATTCCAGTTCGACAAAAATGGGAAGACCGCGGGCAACAATTGTCTCACCGGCATCGGGGTTCCCGTCGACCAAAAACATTTCCGTCGAAGAACGCCAATCTAAACTGGAGACGGTATTCCTCTCGAAAAACCATTGAGCCGGCGGCCGATTCCATTGTGAGCGGTGGCGGCACTCCGATATACTTTGCGGAGGAATACGGGAAGCCGCGCACCACTCGTTGATCGAACTGAATGGAAGTCCGGGTAACATGAATAGGAAACCCCCATGTTCAAACATTCCATTGTGACGTTGCTTTTGCTCGCCCCTTGCGCGTTTGCGTTGAAGAACGGCGATGTGTTGCCATTGTGGCCCGGCGGCGCTCCCGGATCGGAAGGCATGACCGGAAGGAAAGAAGTCGTGACCGAGCCGGCGAAGCCGGGCGATTCGCTCAAGGTTTCCAACATTCACAACCCGTCTTTGATCATCTATCTCCCGCCAAGGCAAAAGGCGACTGGCGCGGCCATGATCATCGCGCCAGGAGGCGGACACCGCTTCCTCTCGATTGATTCGGAGGGCACGAACGTGGCGGAGTGGCTGAACAGCATTGGCGTGGCCGCGTTTGTGCTGAAGTACCGGCTGGCCAAAGAGCAGGACTCGTCTTACAAAGTCGACGAGCATCCCTTTGCCGACGTCCAGCGGGCACTGCGCCTTGTCCGGGCGCATTCAGAAGAGTGGGGCGTGAATCCGGCCAAGGTTGGCGTGATTGGGTTTTCCGCTGGAGGGGAAGTTGCCGTTATGGCTTCGACTCGTTACGATTTGGGCCAAGCCAATGCCGCCGATCCGATCGAACGGCAGAGTTCAAAGCCCGACTATCAGATCTTGATCTATCCCGGAATACGTACTGAAAATGTGAACGTCACCAAAGACACACCTCCCACATTCATGCTGTGCGCGGACAATGATCGCGGTCCTTCGACGGCGCTTTCCAATTTGTATCTGGCTTTAAAGAAAGCGGGCGTGCCGGCGGAACTGCACATCTATAACAGCGGCGGACATGGATTCGGTTACCGGGCGGGTGCCGCGCCCGTGGTGCGTTCCACCTGGGTGCTTCGCTTACAGGACTGGATGAGTGATGTGGGGATGTCCACCGCGAAATAGACTCCAGCTCAGGCGGATTTCCTTCTTCCATGTCCACAATGCGTTGTGCCACGACTACCGCTCTATTCCTGATTCTGATTGCTTCGGCGGTGGCCGCGTCGCGCTCGGCTTGGAGTGGCGTTTATTCTCAAGATCAAGCCAGCCGAGGACAGAAGGCCTACAATTCCCAATGTGCCCGCTGCCACGGCGAGGCGCTGCTTGGGGGTGAAAATTCCCCGCCACTGGTCGATCGGGAATTCCTCGATAAGTGGTACGGAAAGTCCGTGGGCAGTCTGGTCGATTTCACCCGCAAGACAATGCCGTCCGATGGCCCCGGCAAGTTGAGCCGCCGTCAATGCACGGATATAATTGCCTACCTGCTGAGCGCCAATGGGTTCCCGGCAGGGGAGAGCGATCTGGATTCCGATGCGGCCGTCCTTAATGAAATTTTGATCCAACCGAAACCATGAAACTGCATCAATTCCGGCTTTTGATATTGTCGATCCTGCTGGCTCCCAGCGTGCCTGCGCAGCAAGGCGCAACGAAAGGGGAGTGGCGCTTCTACGGGGGCGACGCCGGCAGCACCAAGTATTCGCCTCTTGAGCAAATCAACGCCTCGAACGTGAAGCAGTTGGAGATTGCGTGGAGATGGAAGGCCGAAAACTTCGGCCCCCGGCCCGATTACAACTGGGAAACGACGCCTTTGATGATTGGCGGCGTGCTCTACTTTACGGCGGGCTCCCGGCGCGACGCGATAGCAGTGGATGCCGCTACGGGCGAGACTCTTTGGATGTACCGGCTGGACGAAGGCGAACGGGGAGCACGCGCTGCACGGACGCAAAACCGGGGCCTGGCCTACTGGACCGATGGCAAGAGCGATAGCCGCATTCTTCTCATATCGCCTGGCTTTCAGTTGATCGCGCTGAATGCCAAGACGGGTGTTCCGATTGCAAGCTTTGGCAAGGGCGGCATTGTCGAATTGACCGAGGGCCTGGATCGGGATGTTGTCAAGCCCGGTCAGATTGGGTCCAGCTCGCCGGCCATTGTGATTCGCGATGTGGTGGTGCTAGGCGCGGCCCTTCAAGCAGGCAGCGCGCCCGCCTCCAAAACGAATGTACCTGGCTACATTCGCGGGTACGACGTCCGGACGGGCAAGCGCATCTGGACCTTTCGCACCATTCCCCGTCCCGGTGAAGCGGGTCACGAAACATGGGAAAAAGACTCGTGGCAATATTCCGGGAATACCGGTGCCTGGGCTCCTCTGAGTGGCGATGAAGACCTCGGCTATGTTTACATTCCAGTGGAAATGCCAACTGGCGATTTCTACGGCGGAACCCGCTTGGGCGACAATCTTTTTTCGGACAGTCTGGTTTGTCTGGACGCCCGGACCGGGAAACGCATTTGGCATTTCCAAACGGTTCACCACGACGTGTGGGACTGGGATCTTTCGTCGCCTCCGATTCTCGCCGATATTACGGTGGACGGGAAAAACATCAAGGCGGTGGCACAGGTCACAAAACAGGCATTTACCTTCGTTTTTGATCGCGTCACCGGCCGGCCCGTATGGCCCATTGAGGAGCGTCCGGTGCCTCAATCGAGCGTTCCCGGCGAGAAAACTTCGCCAACTCAGCCGTTTCCCAGCAAGCCCGCTCCGTTCGACAGGCAGGGTATTACCACGGATGACTTGATCGATTTCACGCCTCAATTGAGAGCGGAAGCGATGAAAATAGCGGATCATTATCAGCTCGGCCCCCTGTTTCTGCCTCCCATCGTGCGCGATACCGGCGGCAAACTGGGTTCGCTGATTCTTCCGAATCATACGGGAGGAGCTAACTGGCCTGGAGGCGCATTCGATCCGGAAACCGGCATTCTCTACGTTTCCTCCGTCACCAATCCAGACAGCCTGGCGCTGGTGGCGGCTGATCCCAAACGATCCGATATGGGTTATGTGGCCACGATGGGCCCGCGTGCGGCGGGAAAGCCCGTCGACTTTCAGGGCGGAATGCCACGATTCAGCGGCGGCGAGGGTTCCACCCGGCCGAATATCGGGCCCCAGGGGTTGCCGCTTGTGAAGCCGCCATGGGGCCGGATTACCGCGATCAACCTGAATACCGGCGATCACGTCTGGATGATCGCGAATGGCGACGCCCCGGATTCCGTGAAGAATCACCCGGCGATGAAAGGCATTGATCTCAAGAATGCAGGCAAGCCCGAACGCTCCCCTTTGTTGGTTACTAAGACGCTGCTATTCGGCGCCGACGGTCCTGGCCTTTTCAATGCGGGTCCAGGGGCGGGTGGAAAGATGTTTCGCGCCATCGACAAAAAGACCGGAGCGATCATTTACGAGCTGGCGCTGCGGCAAGTACCACGGGCGTTCCCATGACCTATTTGATCGATTACAAGCAGTACATCGTGGTTGCGACCGGCGCACGAGGAACTCCGGCCGAACTAGTGGCACTCGCCTTACCTTAGATTGATTCCATTTGAAAAGATCGTTGACTTGGCTGGGGCCCGGCCAGATGGATCTGGAACCGATCCACACGACACGTGCCGGGCGCGCAGCTTCCAAGGAGCCGGTTGCTTATGCTGAGCAGCATCCTTAGATGCAGTCTTTCAAAATGCCGCATTTTGAAACGATGATGCTACCCATCGCTACTCTCGGCACAGGCGAGGGCAGCAACGTCGCGCAAAAACAACTTCTGCCGGGAACTGGCCGGTAGTTCGGCGGAGCCGCCGGGGCCAATAGTCCACATCAACATGGCGCTGTAAAACAAATAACCTATTGGGCCATTCGCCACGATGAGAAATTTGGCCAGCTTTCCAGGTGCTTCGTGGCCCAGGCGTTCGTCTGGCCCTTGTGACAAGTGGTGCAGGCGTTCGGGATTTTGTATTGCTGGCTTGCCGCGGGCGTGATAAAACGAAACGTGTGGGTGCGGACATTCACATCGGCGATGGTCTGTGCGATGGCGGGCATATGGCAGGCGACGCATTCGCTGCCGGTGCTGGCGGCTTTGTGGTGCGAGTGCTGTTCAAGGGTTCCCGACGGTCCGTTGGGTGAGTTCGGACCATGGCAGGTGAGGCACATGGCGTTGCCGGGCTTGATTACATCGGCTGCATTGGCGGTGCCGTGAACATCGTGGCAATTGAAGCAGGTGACGCCGCGGGCATGCATGCGGCTGGTGACGAAATCATTCCCCTGCATACGGTTCTTGTGCGCGGAGCCGTCGGCGAAGTGAGTGAACGTGGTCTCGCCCAGCTTGTGCTCTTCCAGTTCCCATGTGTCGCTTAGCTTATTGCCGGGCTCGAAACCAACCGGCCAATCGTAGTATTTGCCGTTGATCGGATTGTTCTTCGGCTTCCCTTGCGTATGGCATTGGAGGCAGACGTCGTTCGCGCGCACGAAGTCCAATCGGGCGGGGTTGACGATGTTCGTGCGGGACGGACGCTTGACGTGTGCGCCGCCCGGGCCGTGACATTTCTCGCAGCCGACGTTCCATTCGGTTACTTGTTTCGTTGTGACGTTGTAGTTCACCGAGTGGCAGCCATCGCACAGCGGTCCGGTGGGACGCTGCATTTGATCGGCGGGATAGTGCGCCGCCCACCAGTCGGTTCCGGGCTTGACGTAATAGGGCCGCCAGATGGCGTTCCTGACGTCCCACTGCGCCGGGAGAACGAAGTAGTCGTCACCGATTTTCGTGAAGTAGCGCTGCTTCCATTTGCTGCCGTAGGTGAAGGCGATGTCTTCCTTCTTGAAGGTCAGCAGCGGATCGGGTTTGGAGAGATCCGGGAGGATGGCTTCCGGATGTACTTTCGGATCTTGCACCACATTGGCCATGCGGGTTTTCTTCCAGCGCTCAAAAGTGGCGGTGTGGCA
>JANYCV010000127.1 GCA_025360145.1 Acidobacteriaceae bacterium | reverse complement strand
GCGCTAGTCCTTCCAAAAATCAGGCGCCGCGCGATGTTTCACAATTCGGTCGAGCGGCCAGCCTCATGTTCTCGCAGCGCGCGCGGCGAGCCTCTCCAGTTTGCCGCTCCTTGCATCGGATACGATTTGGCGATCCCAGTCATCTGCGTCAAAGCGCGCAAACCACGCACGCAATAATCGCAAGTCATCTTCGTTCAGCGCGGCGATTTGTTGTTCCAACTGCTCAACGCGGCTCATAGCACCTCTATTTCCGGGTATCTTCTGGCGTTGACCTCCGCGAACTACCACCAAGCTCACCCCTACCGCGGCGCCGGCACAGTATGCATCTCGTGTTCCAGATTCACCGGTGGATTGTAATACAAGATCCGCCCGCAACTCTCACACATCAACAACTTCTCCGCCTTCTTCAGATCCTGAAAATACTGCGGCCGCATGGAGATCTGGCATGACGCGCAACGCCCGTCCGTTGCATCCGCCACGGCCCGGCCTTTCCACTTTTTCCGAATGCGTTCATACTGTTGCAGCAGCTTCGGATCGAGCGTCGCCACCAGTCCGGCTCGCTCTTCCCTCACTTGGAGCAGAAACTGCTGGTCGGCCGCAGTGCGGCTCCGCGCCCGATCCTTCTCCGCTTCCACTTGCTGCTTCTCTTCCTTCAATGCTACTTCCGCTGCCTTCACGTTTTTATCCAGCGTCTCGGAGGAGGCCATCAATTCCAGTATCCGGTCTTCGCACTTGGCAATCTCTTTTTCGCAGAATTCAATCTCGTTTTGGAACGCACGGTACTGCTCGTTCGTCTTCGCCAGCAGCATCTGGTCGCGAAGCTTAGAGATCTTCAGGTTCTGCACCTTGATGTCGTCTTCGTACTTCTTGCGGTCGCGCAGGTTACCGGCGAGGGCAGCCCGGTCTACTTCCAGCTTGCGATTGTGCGCATCCAACGCTTTCTCAATCTGCGCGATGTGCTTAGGCAGCGCGGCGATCTCTTTTTCTAGTTCAGCCCCTCGTTGATCCAGACTCTGTATACGGAGGATGGCTTTTATGTCTGGACTCATGTCTTTAAATTTTATCACGCAGGAATGGAAGCCGTCGCTGAAGCGGTCCGGCGAGAGATTTCATTGCAAGTTCCAGTTCGGCAACCCTCACCACCCGGCATGCCGCGTAGAGCACCACAAGCCCAATCGGAATCGAGATCGCCAAATCCGCCAGCCGTGCTTTCGCTGAGATTCCGAGCCAGTTCTTCATCGCTGTGCTCGATGCCCAGACAGCCGCCCCCATCACGATCGACGCTACCGATACTTTCGCCACGCTCTCGAACAGAATGCGCCCGTGAATGCCGCCGATCCGGTTTCGCAGCATCCAGAACAATACCAGCGCGTTGATGATTGCTACCACGGAGGTGGAAAGCGCCAGCCCCGCATGGCCAAGATGTGTATAGTGCAGCAGCGCGATGACTGCGAAATAGTTGATAGCGATAGAAATAATACTCACCATCATCGGCGTCCGGGAATCCTTCAGCGCGTAAAAAGCCGGCGCCAACACCTTCACCGCCGAATATCCGGCCAATCCAATGGCATAACAGGAAAGCGCCAATGCGGTCTGCTGCGTGTCGTACAACTGAAATCTTCCCGTCTGATAAATTGCCCCGACAATCGACTGGCCCAGCACCGCGAGCCCCACCGACGACGGCACCGTCAACAAAAGCACCATCCCCAGCGACCGCGCTATCGTCCGCCGGAATTCGTCAATGTCGTTCGATGCGGCGCTTCGCGAAATCGACGGCAGCGTCGCCGATGCGATCGCCACTCCGAACAAGCCCAGGGGAAGCTGCATAAATCGAAAGGCGCACAGCAGCCAGCTAACTGGCCCGTTCAGCCCTGTGTGCGGATCTACAATTCCGGTTGCGAAGTTCGAATTCACCGCCACATTGATCTGCACCGCTGCGCTTCCCAGAATTGCCGGGCCCATCATGCGGAAGATTCGTTGCAAGCCTGGATGCGACCAATCGAACTGTGGCCGGAATGCGAAACCCGCACGGTACAGCGAAGGGAGCTGCCAGAAAAGCTGTAAGGCTCCCCCCAGCACTACCCCATAAGCCATCCCCACAATCGGCTGCACGCCAATATATGGTCCTGCCCAGTGTCCAATCGCCAGTCCGAAGACCAGCGACCCGATGTTGAAAAACGTGGACGCCATCGCCGGAACTCCGAACAATCCGCAGGCATTCAACACTCCCATCGCCTGCGCCGCCAGCGCCACCAGCAGCAGAAACGGAAACGTGATTCGCGTCATCTGAATCGTCAGCGCGAACTTCTCCGGCACCTGCTGATAACCGGACGCGAATATGTTGACCAGTTGAGGACTGAAGATTGCTCCAAGCACGCACAGCGTCCCCACCACCACAATCAGCGCCGTGGCCACCAGGTTCGCTAGCACGGCTGCTTCCTTGCGGCCCTTCGTCGTCAGGTATTCGGTAAACACCGGTACGAATGCCGAAGACAGCGCGCCCTCGGCGAACAGGTCGCGCGTCAGATTCGGGATGCGGAACGCGATCTGGAACGCGTCGTTCGCAAGGCCCGCGCCGAACATCCCCAGCATCACCCGTTCCCGGATCAAGCCGGTGATCCGGCTCATGAAAACGGCAATCGAAACAATGCCGGCGGAACGGGCTATCGTATTAAGCTTTACGTTCGATTGCGGTATCGGCTGCGTTGGAGTTACCAAGAGATTAGTTCTTACGAGGAGGCGCCGTAAAGCTCCAGAAAGTGCGCGATCGTCATAATTCCCGTGTAGTAGTTGGAGACGCGGTACTTCTCGTTCGGCGAATGCAAGCCATCGTCGGGAAGACCGAATCCCATCAGGATCGTAGGAATGCCAAGATGACGCGCGAAGTCGCCCACAATCGGAATGGAACCGCCCGAGCGCGTAAACACAGTGGGGCTATGGAAAATCTCACTGAAGGCTTTCGCAGCCACCTGAATTGCCGGGAAAGACGGGTCCACCATCACCGCCGGGCCGCTGCTCAAAACACGTACTTCACACTGAATGCCGGGCGGCGCATTCTTCTTTACAAATTCGCGGAACGCAGCAACCACCTTGTCCGGATCCTGATTCGGAACCATGCGGAAACTCACCTTCGCGGTGGCCTTCGCCGGAATCACCGTCTTCGCGCCCGCTCCGGTAAATCCACCCGCAATGCCGTGGACTTCCATCGTCGGCCGCGCCCACACTCGTTCGAGCACACTGTATTCTTTCTCGCCGGTCAACGCGGAAGATCCTACTTCCTTCTCCAGAAACTCTTTCTCGCTGAATGGCAGGCTTTTCCAGCTCTCCAGTTCGGCCGCCGCCGGCGCCTCCACATCATCGTAGATACCGGGAATCTGAATCACCCCGTCCGCATTCTTCGCCTTCGCCAGCAGCTCAATCAAACCGAACACCGCGTTCGGCGCCGAGCCGCCGTAAAGCCCGGAGTGTAAGTCGCGCATCGGCCCCGTGGCTTCCACTTCGGCGTAGATCAATCCGCGTAGCCCGATGCACAGGGTAGGAATTCCATCCGCATACAACGCGGTGTCGGACACCAGCGCCACATCCGCCTTCAGCTTCTCCGGATTCCCGGCTACATACTTCGCTATCGAAACCCCGCCGATCTCTTCTTCCCCTTCCACCAGGAACTTCACATTCACCGGCAGAGTGCCATTCACCGCGCGTAAGGCCTCAATCGCCTTCACGTGCATATACATCTGCCCCTTGTCGTCGGCAGAGCCGCGGGCATACAAATTGCCGTTGCGGATCGCCGGCTCAAAGGGAGGTGTCTCCCAAAGCTCCAATGGGTCGGGCGGCTGCACATCATAGTGCCCATAGAGCAGCACCGTCGGCTTCCCGGGTGCATGCATCCAGTCGGCATAAACCAGCGGGTGCAGCGCCGTCTGGATAATCTCCACGTTCTCCATGCCCGCCGCTGTCAGGCCATCGGCCACGAACTGCGCCGCGCGGTCCACATCCGGCTTATGCTCCGGAAGCGTGCTGATGCTTGGAATGCGTAAGAACGTTTTCAGCTCTTCCAGCAGTCTGTTCTCGTTATCGTGGACGAACCCGTCAATCGCTTTGGACATGGAACTCTCCATTATAAGTCTCATGTGAATAGGTCTACGATGCGCTTCTCACCTATGTGGCAGGCGCCACGCTTCTTCCGTTATCCCGGCTGGCATCTTGCCGGAGACTTCGATGGCGACGGCGAAACCGGCTACATGCTCCAGATTCAGACGAAGGAAGGGAAGCACTTCATGATCGCATTCTATGGACCGCCCCGCCGTTTAGGATATGATAATCGACCAACGGGCTTCAGTCCCGTTGGGAGGGTCGAGCGATGTGTCTGCGAGTGCTAATGGTGATTGCGTTGCTTCCGTATGCGATGTTTGGGCAAGGAGGAACCGGAACGGTTTCCGGAGCGGCGACAGATTCTTCCGGCGCGGTCGTCTTAGGAACGGTCGTTGCCGCAACTAATGAAGAGACCGGCTTCAAGCGGGAAACCACAGTCGGCTCGGCCGGAGAATATTCCCTTGTCGGCCTGCAACCGGGAACTTACACGGTCACCGCGGAGCAGCAAGGCTTCAAGAAATTCTCGATGAGAGGCATGAAGCTGGAGGTGGACCAGAACGCGCGCATCGACGTGCGCCTGGAAGTGGGCAATGTTTCCGACGTCGTCGAAGTGACCAGTCAGTTGGCCCTGCTGCAGACCGAGCAGTCGTCTGTCGGCGCGGTGGTCGACCGGCAGAAGATCGTGGACTTCCCGCTGAATGGCCGCAATTTCGTGCAACTCGGCTTGCTGCTTCCCGGCGTGAACACGGGCGACGGCGGCAGCCCGACCGGCGGCGGTATTTCGATCAGCGGCATGCGTCCGGAACAGAATAGCTTTCTGCTGGACGGCACGGTGAACTCCGATCAGTACCAAAATTTTCTGGTGATCCGTCCGTCCGTGGACGCGATCGAAGAATTCAAGATCCAGACCAGCAACTACGGCGCGGAGTTCGGGAAAGGCGCAGGCGGCCAGATCAACGTAGTCACCCGCGGCGGAACGAATCAGCTCCACGGCACGCTGTTCGAATTCAACCGCAACCGCGCCGTGCAGGCACGGAATCTGTTCGACCGCAACCCGGCGTTTCAATCCAGTGACGGCCGGTTCAAAGCTCCACCGTTCAACCAAAACCAGTTCGGATTGACGCTCGGCGGCCCGGTAGTGGTTCCGCACTACAACGGCAAGGACCGCACGTTCTTCTTCGTGAACTACGAGGGATTTCGCCTGCGGCGCGGAAATACGACGTTGACCAGCGTGCCCTCGGCGGAGATGAAGCGCGGCGATTTCTCCGGCTTTCTTGGCGCGGCACTGCCCGGGCTGGATGCCGCTGGACGGCCGGTGGTGCGCAATGCCATCTATGACGCGCGCAGCTCGCGGCTTGCCGGCGCCGTCTACTTGCGGGATCCATTCCCCGGAAATATCATCCCGGCCAGCCGTTTCGATCCTATTGCGAGAAACGTGATCGATCTGCCGGGATTGATGCCCGCTCCCAATATTGCGGGCAGTCGCGGCACCAACGGGAATCCGCAACAGAACTATTTTGACGGACGAACGAACAGCAGCGACTATGACCTGTTCAGCACACGCTTCGACCACCAGTTCTCGGTGAAGGATACGGTCATGGGCCGCTACAGCCTCACCGACTCCACCGCCTTTTCGCCGAATACATTTCCCGGTTACGGCTCGCTTGATAACCAGCGGCAGATGGCAGGCACACTCGCTTACACGCGAGTATTTGGGCCCACCGCAGTCAATGAGTTCAAGTTCGGGTACCTGAGATTCGCCGAATTCCAGGCCGCCGAAAACACGATTAACGAACGGGACATCGTGAAAGAACTCGGAGTGCGCGGATTCGCCTTCGCCAGCTCGCCCGGTCTGAAGGGCGCTCCGAACTTTTCGATCGGCGGATTCGCGACCTTCGGAGACGGCGACGGGCCGTACCGTCCGCGGAATAACACGTTCCAGTTCATCGACCAGTTCTCTTTCACTCGCGGCCGCCACTTCCTGAAGGTCGGCGGAGAGATCCGCAGGAATCGCATGGCCATCACCCGCGCAAACACCCTGCGGGGGTCGTTCGATTTCGGAAATCCCAACTGGACAGGGCTGCAGGGGTTCGCTAATACTGGAAACACGTTCGCCAGCTTTCTCCTCGGAATGCCGCGCCAGAAAGGCCGCCGGGTCAGCGGATTTTTCCAGGATCTGCGCTCCACCGAGTACGCCGGCTTCATCCAGGATGACTGGAAGGTGAGCTCCAAGCTGACCATAAACATGGGTTTGCGCTATATGCTGTACAGCCCTCCCATTGAAACCGCCGACCGTATCTCGACTCTCACGTACCCAACTCAGCGGCCCAGCAATTATAGCGAGGGCGCTCTGTTCTTCCTCACCCCCGGTAACCAGAAGTTCGCGCCCAATTGGGGCCGCGCCGGCAAGGAGCTTCCACGCTCCATCTACCCCACCGATAAGAAGAACTGGGGCCCGCGCTTCGGTTTTGCATATCGTCCGCTGAACAAGACCGTGATTCGCGGCGGCTACGGCATCTTCTTTGACACCGTGCCCGCCTATATTACGCAGGATACGCTCGAGAATCTTCCCAATATGAAGGAAGACCAGCAGAGCTTGAGCCTGTTCCAGGATGGCCCGCCCACGCGCGAGACCTTTATCGGATATCTCATCGAGAACCCGGGACCAGGTCAGTTTACGCCAGGCCCCAATGACGTCTCGCCGAATTTCCGCAACGCTTACGTGCAGCACTGGAACTTCGGAATTCAGCGGGAATTTGCCGGGAACGTGCTGTTAGAGATCTCCTACGTTGGAAATAAAGGCACCCGGTTGAACCGCCGCGAGAATACCAATACCGCCGAACCGAACGGGCCATTCGCCACGGTCCAACTGAAGGACATTCCGGCGCAGCCGCTCAACCCGGTGACGGGGCTCCCGTTCAATCCCGATCCGGCCGAAAATGCCGCTCTCCGCGCGCGCTTCCGCCGACTGGTTCCTTACGGAATCAACATCTGGGAGAACAATGCGCTGTACCTGCTGGACAACGTTTTCCAGACCACCAGCGGCGCGTTCTCCAATTACAACTCGGCGCAGATGCGGCTGGAAAAGAGAGCCTCCAAGGGCCTGACGTGGCTGTTCGCCTACACGTTCGCCAAATCCTTGTCGGATGCGACCGGATTTAATGGAGGCGGACCTTTCGACACGGGCAACCGCATCCAGGACATTTTCAACAAAAAAGCCGACAAGGGACTGGCCAGCCAGGATCACCGGCATAGGGTGAGCCTGGCAACGATTTATGAGTTGCCGTTCGGACCGGGAAAGACGTTCCTGGGCGGCGGGTCGAAGGTGGCTGGGAAGATTCTGGGCGGCTGGTCCGTGAACGGGATCTATACCTATCAGACGGGATTGCCGATGACCGTCAAGTTCAACGGCGACGTTTTCGGCAGCGGTACGGATAACGCGCGGCCAGACTTGGTTTGCAACCCGAACCTGCCATCGAGCGAGCGCACGCTGAACCGATTCTTCGCCCAGAACTGCTACCAGATTCAGAGTCCGATCCGTTACGGAACGGCCGGCCGCTCGACGGTGACTGGTCCGTTGCTTCATAACGTTGATATCGGCGTCCTGAAAAACACGGCAATCGGCGACCGCGTGAATACGCAGTTCCGCGCGGAATTTTTCAATTTCCCGAACCACCCCCAATGGAACCCGCCCAATCGTTTTATCGACCAGGCGAGCTTCGGTGTAATCAGCTCAGCGAGGGACCCACGAATCATCCAGTTCGGATTAAAGGTCCTGTTCTAACGAACGATTCCGGGCGGAGGCATTTCAACTAATCCCACGCTAATACGGGACACCGGCCTTTACAGCTACACATGAGGTAGCATAGGCGTAAAAATAAGCACATTCCCATGCCACAATCTTTCAATTGGCGCGGGTTTCGAGGCCCCGAAGCCAGCCCGTTGGGGCCTATTTAAAGCCTATGACATGAGGTGGGGCGGGCCCCCTGCCCGGCGCGGGACGCCCTCGTCCCGCTCCCCGAGCAGGCGAAAAATGCCGCCCAAGAGTCTGTCGGAATGAACGAGACTTCTTTTCTGAGCCGAGCCGAGCCGAGCCGAGGCGACTGGGCGGAATCCGGCATACTCGATAATATAAAGCACTTTGTATTGTGAAAAAGTGCGGATTCCGCCTCGTACATGGCAATATCCCTGATTAGGAGAGCGTTATTGATCCGTTTAGGCCGTCTGCGGGCGCAGTCCGGCTCGGAACAACCTCAGCAAGTTGTGAATAAGACACATGATCCGCCATTCCGCCGCGACTTTTTCCATGCCTCGCAAGCCCCGGACTGCCTTGATTTGTCCGAACACCGCACCTAACGCCAATTTGCGCATTTTGTAGACTGCTCCGCCGCCCGTAGTTTGTCGCGCATCGTTTCCGCCCCGCTTTGGCCTGCCTGTTAATCGTGTGCCGCTGCCACTACCGGCGTATCGATTTCCGCCGTTACCTACCCCGGTTAGCTCCCTCCGCTGTGTTTCTGACGATTCAGCGACACCGGCAATTCGATCTCCGCCAACTTCTCGTCCGTCCCAACGGCCTCGCTGAAATACCCCGCATCCGCACTCGCCCGCTCTGGCTCCGGGCTCAAATTCTTCCGCATCGGCACCAACTGCTGCTTATCGTTGGCCGCCTGCGTTAGTGCCGCTGCCACTATGATCCGCGCAGGGCCGCTTCTACGTTGTAAGCCTGGCTGAAACTCTTCGGCGCCCCGTCCATCCTGATGCGCGAATCCGGAACATTTTTCAAATAGAAATGGTTATAGCAAGGATCGTCGCCTCGGTTTGCCGATACCGTCAACCTAATTCCATCTAACTCCGGCAGACCCCTCGGCAAGCGAATACCATTTCGTCCACAACGCCGTTTTCCGCAGTGGCCAAGCCATGAAAGCCTCTGCCACCTGCGCCAGCAGTGCGAAAGTGCGGCTCCCTTTCGCCCCCAGGATCACTGGAAGACGCCGGGCAGCTTGGGGCCGCGTTACCCTGGAAGTAGTTCATGCCCTCCGCGAAAAAGCCCGAAGTGATGAGTCCGGCCGGCTATTGGCCTCAATTGAACGCCGCCATCGAGGCCGGCGCGGACGCCTGCTATTTCGGCCTCAAACACTTCAGTGCCCGCGCGAAGGTAGGCTTTGATCTTGACGAACTGCCCAGCGTGGTGCAGACCCTGCACCGCCGTGGTGTCCGCGGCTACCTCACCTTCAACACCCTCGTCTTCGAACACGAACTCGCCGAAGCAGCGCGCGCGATAGCCGCCATAGCGGAAGCCGGAGTAGACGCTATCATCGTGCAGGACATCGGTGTGCTTAAACTGGCTCGCCAGATTGCACCCGATCTGGAAATTCACGCCTCCACCCAGACCAGTATCACCAGCGCGGAAGGTGTGGTGTTTGCCCTGTCACAAGGCGCCCATCGCGTGACTTTGGCTCGCGAATTGTCTCTTGAAGAAGTCGCTTCCATCTACGCCAAGACCAAAGCCGATCTCGAGATATTCGTCCACGGCGCGCTATGCGTAGCCTACTCCGGGCAGTGTTTTTCGTCCGAGGCATGGGGAGGCCGCAGTGCCAACCGCGGCCAATGTGCGCAGGCCTGCCGTTTGCCGTATGAAATACTGGTGGACGGAAAAGTTAAACCGTTAGGGGATGCCCGTTATCTGTTGTCCCCGGGAGACTTGTCGGCCTTGCGGCATGTCCCGCAGATCATCGAAGCAGGCGTTAGTTGCTTGAAAATCGAGGGACGCTACAAAGACGTAGACTACGTCACATTGACCACCCGAGCCTACCGTCAAGCCGTCGATGAAGCGTGGGAAGGGCGCGCAACATCCATCACCGCCAGCCAGGAACTGGCGCTCGAACAGGTCTACTCGCGCGGCTTGGGCCCGTATTTCGTGTCCGGCGTAAATCACCAGAATGTCGTCAAGGGCCGCAGCCCGCGCCACCGCGGAGTGCATATTGGAACCGTCACCGCGGTTCATGACGCCGGCGTGTCGGTGCAGCCGGCCTCGGCGCACGAAATTGCACCACTAAAAGCCGGAGACGGTGTGGTGTTCGATGCAGCAAGCTGGCGCAGCCCGCAGGAAGCCGAAGAAGGCGGCCGGGTTTATCATGCGCTCTCGCAACTGAACGGTCTGGTGGATCTGAGCTTCGCGAATCACTCCGTCAATTTCAGCCGTATTCGCACCGGCGACCTGTTATGGCGGACGCACGACCCGGAAATAGCCCGTGCGGTGCGTCCGTTCCTCGAACCCGTCGCACCTGTTTCAAAGCAACCGTTGACAGCGCACGTGATAGCTATAGAGAACCAGCCGCTTTGCATTCGTTGGACCTTGCAGAATGGGTTTTCCGTCACCGTCGAATCAACAACCGTGCTGGTCTCCGCACAGAATCGGGGGCTTACGGAAGAATCTCTTAAGGAGCAGCTCGGCAGATTGGGAAACACTCCCTACGAACTGTCCGGGTTGACGTCAGAAATTGGCGGCCTCGTTTTTGCGCCCGCCTCCTTGCTGAACCAGTTGCGGCGTGAGGCTGTCCAGAAGTTGCAGGACCATCAGTCGCAGCCGGTCAAGCGCACCATCCATCACACGCCTGAACT
Organism: Acidobacteriaceae bacterium; assembly: GCA_025360145.1. Classification (GTDB taxonomy): domain Bacteria; phylum Acidobacteriota; class Terriglobia; order Bryobacterales; family Bryobacteraceae; genus JANXXV01. Next base: position 8,840 of record JANYCV010000127.1, on the reverse strand, counting down.
GCGCCGTGACTTACGGTTGCCCTCCGCTGCGCCTGCCGCGTTACACGTTCTGGTCCGCAATCCTGAACAGCTAGGCGCTGCGCTGCAAGCGAAACCCGACAGCATCACGCTCGATTATCTGGACCTATACGGCCTTCGCCCCTCAGTACAAGCAGTCAAGGCGGCGGGCATCGAAGTCCGAGTTGCCAGCCCCCGCTTGCTGAAGCCGGCTGAGAGCCGCATCGTTGCATTTTTGGTGAGCCTGGACTGTCCCATTCTAGTCCGCGCTACTGCTATTTTGCAGGCCCTCAAAGACAATCCGGCCCAACAGCCCGGCCAACAATTAACGGGCGATTTCAGCCTCAACACTGCGAATACGCTCACCGCGGAGGCGTATCTGGAATTTGGTTTGACCCGCCTGACGCCCACCCACGATCTGAATGCGGCGCAGATCGCCGCGCTGGCGCAAACGATTGGCCCGGAGCGCATCGAAGCGGTCGCCTATCAACATCTGCCGGTCTTCCACACCGAACACTGCGTCTTCTGCCGTTTCCTTTCGACGGGCACCAGTCATCTGGATTGTGGCCGCCCGTGCGAAAAGCACCGCGTCGCCTTGCGGGATCAACACGGCCGCGCGCATCCGGTTGTCGCCGATGTCGGATGCCGGAATACGGTCTTCGGCGCCGAAGCACAGGAAGCAAGCGTGCACATGGATTCCTGGCGTAAGGTGGGTATTCGCCACTTCCGGCTAGAGTTTGTACATGAATCGGCAGAGGAGGTTTTGCGCGTCACAACGGCCTTCCAGTCTGCCCTCGCCGGGGATTTGGATGCTGCCCGCCTAGGCAAGGAACTGAAGCGAATCGCTCCTGCCGGCGTTACCGAAGGAAGCCTGTTCGTTCCAGCGGACTACCAGCTTTTTCCCATCCTGCAATAAATGGCGGACTTTCTAAAAGTAGGCTTGTTCCATATGCGCGACGGGCGAGTTCTGCTTTGCCGGAAGAATCACACTACGTCGCTCCTCATTCTGCCCGGCGGCAAAATGGAGGCAGGGGAAACGGCGGAAGAGTGTCTGCGTCGCGAGTGCCGGGAAGAACTGGGCGAAGTCGAGTTAGCGAATCTCCAATATATCGGCGGCTATCAAAGCCCCGCTGCCGGACAAGAGCCCAAGACGGTTCGTATCGAACTCTATGCGGGCGACGTGCTGGGCACGCCCGCCGCGCACTCCGAAATTCAAACTCTGGTCTGGTTTGGGCCGCGCGATGAGGAAGCTCTGCTGGCGCCCAGTCTGCGCCACGTCATCTTTCCGGACTTGCGGCGCGTGGGGATGATGCCATTGGCGTCATACTGATAGTCTGTCTGAACCAATCATCAATCGCCCCCGTGAAGCCTGGGCCCAATGGATCACACCGGAAACGCTGCTATCTCAGGTTGACAACACGGCGCCGTATCTTAAGGCGCGGCTCCCCGCCCCGGAATCCGGCCGGCTCATCGAACTCGGCGGCACCGAGAATGGCTTCCTCCGCGTCCTCGCCAGTTGGGAAAACATACACGGCGCTGGCCTGCACCATGCCGAGCAGTTGCAGGACTACTTTGCCCTCTGTCTATCCTGCCATCACGCAACGGTAGCGACGTTCGTGCCCACCGACGTCGATACCAAGATTCGCGGCTTGGCTTGGCGGGAAACACGGGATCCGGAAGTGCTGAAGCCCATGATGCGTTTCGCTCTGGGTGCCCGCATTTGGACGGAGCAGGGCATCTCCACCCGCTCTGTACGCGGCGTCAGCGGCCACAACGGCGAGCAGTGGAGCGCCATCGCGGGCGGCCTGGGAGCCATGCTCGAACTGGGCGATACGGCATCGGCAGAAGAAGCGCAGGCTGCGATTGAAGCCGAAATCGACCGCGAACAGGCGGTCTTCGATCAAGTCGCCGGGGAACGCGATGGAGAGCTTGATCTGTTGCGTCTGTCCATGACTCTGGCTCACAACCGCGGCGACCTAACGCAGGGCATGGGCTTTTGGAAGAAAACACCGGCTACGCTGCCGCTGATGGATCACCTTACCGCGCGGGGCCGCTTTGACGTTGCGGTGCGCATGTACCAGGACACCGGTCTATCGGCTGAGGGCCACCGGCACTACCCGTTGCGTCCCGTCAAGGCGTTACGCCGATCGGCGGATACACTGCTTCCCCTCTGCCCTTTCCTTGACGAATGGGGCGCGCGCGTTGCGAAGCTGGAAGCGATCGAGGAAGTGCTCGCCGCGCTGGTAGTCGGCTGTCAAAAGCTAAAGGGACAACAAGGATACTATCGCGCCATTGCCGGCATGTACGCTGCCTCATCCAGTGCGTTCGACCGGGCCGCTTCGCGCATGCCGAGCGGCACGCAGCGATTACTGCGCAGCGCCGAGATGCGAAAATTGATCGACGTGCCGCGAGTGTCCTTCGAATCCATGATGCGCAAGCGGGCTCGCTTGGCGTACGGCAAACTCAGTGGATTGAAGTAGAAGCACTCAAGCACAGGTTCGGAATCGGCTGCCCCTATCGATTCTCGCGAGTAACCGAACAGGCGCGGCGCGTGCTGGTGAGGGCCAGAAACTTGGGTTACGGGTCGGTAGTGGGTCAGTTTGAAATCTTTGCTGCGCGGGTGGACTTTGGTTCGATCTTGGAAAGAAGCTCCACCATTTCATCGACGCTCCACACGTGAGAAGCGATACCAGCCTTGATTGCGGGCGTGGTCTTGAGCGTCTGGTGAACACGACCGAAGTTGTACCACGTGAAGTAAATCGCGACCGATGCAGCATGATTCTCAATCTTCTTGGAGAACGCGTTCGTCAAGCGAGTGAAGCGGCGCATGGACATTCTCATGGAAAGGTTCGCGCGTTCAACGTAGGACGTGCTCACATGCTTTTCATCCGGGTTGCCAATCATAGGTCTCTTCTCACAGCCGATGCAAGCAGCGGGGCTGTAACGGGCTGCGTCCGGCACTTCTGAGCCATAGATCTTGTGCAGCACGGCATAGTCGATTTCATTGCCGAAAGAATCCACTACAGCATTCAAGTAGACCTTCAAGCCGTCGCTTGTGAGTTGTACACGATTCGCTAGACGGCCCGCAAGATCCTGCATGAATTCGGTTGCGCAGCCAGCGTCGCGCTTGCCGATCAGCCAGCAGGGAATCAGCTTGCTATCCGCATCAATCGCGGTCCAGGTCCACACGGAACCAGCAACAGTCTTGTCAGCAATGGCGGCAGTAACGTTCTTTTCCTTCGCGTAAACGAAGCTCCAAATTTCATCGCACTGAATCCTCTTGCAGGGTAGATTGCGCATCGCACCGTCCATGTAAACCGTGCAGGCCGCGCCTAACTCAACGAGTAACTTCGCCACGGTGTTCTTAGCAACGCCCGTGATTCGTACCGTGGAGCGGATCGACATTCCTTCGATCAGGCACTTCACCACTTCGGTTCGGCGGGCGTTATCTAGGCGGTTCATACTGACCATTATGCTTGAGGATTAGAGTGGTGTCAATCCAAAAATTACGGATTACGTAATTCTCTATTGACGCGGAGCCGAGGTTCGGTTATGCTGGTTAAACAGATGGAGGCCCGCTTTCGCGAAAGAGATCTCGACAGATTGGAAACTGATTCCAGATTCGACGGAGGCTATCCCCAGGCGGTCGTGACTATGTTTAGAAAGAGAATGCAGACGATACGGGCCGCCGAGGATGAGCGGGCCTTCTATGCACTCAAATCGCTTCATTTTGAGCGATTGAGCGGGAGCCGTAAAGAGCAGCACTCAATGCGACTAAATAACCAGTGGCGCTTGATCCTGGAGTTACAAGGATCTGGCAGCGAAAAGATCGTATCAATTGTCAGCATCGAGGATTATCACTAACCATGGAGAACCGGACAGTAGCGGAAGTGTTTGCTCCTGGAGAATTTATCGCCGAGGAGCTTGAAGCTCGCGGGTGGAGCCAGATCGAATTAGCGGAGATCCTTGGCCGTCCGCCAAAGCTGGTGAGCCAGCTTATCGCGGGAAAATGCGCAATTACCCCTGAAACCGCCAAGGGACTTGGTTCCGCCTTCGGCACAGGCGCAGAATTCTGGATGAACCTGGAAAGGGACTACAGGCTAGCCCGCGCCATTCACGACGACGTAGCCGTCGAAAGACGCGCCAAGTTGTACGCCAAGGCCCCTATCAAGGAGATGGCAATGCGCCATTGGATCGAGCCATCAGAAAACGTCGATGTTCTTGAGAAGAGGGTCCTAGACTTCTTGCACCTCAAGAGCATTGAGGACGAGACATCGTTTGCCCATGCCGCCAAAAAAACCGGGCCATATACCGAAGTAACAACAGTGCAGTGGGCTTGGTTATTCAGGGTCATCCAAATCGCGAAATCGACTAGCGTAAAGCCATATTCACAAAGGAATCTCTTGGAGGCGTTGCCGAAACTAGAGGCCTGCATGATGGCCCCTGAAGAATCTCGTCATGTGCCTAGGATACTTGCCGATTGCGGGGTCAGGTTTGTGATTGTAGAAAGGCTTCAACAGGCAAATATTGATGGGGCGTGCTGCTGGCTAGACGGATCTTCCCCTGTTATAGCCATGTCCCTCAGGAAGGACAAGATCGACAACTTTTGGTTTGTTATTCGCCACGAGATCGAACACGTTCTGCGAGGCCATGGCAAAGACAGCGCCATCATCGACATTGATCTTGAAGGAGCCAAAGCAGGTAGCGGAGAATCACTCCCGGAAGAGGAGAGGATGGCTAATTATGCTGCTGCGAACTTTTGCGTGCCAACTGAGAAGATAACGTCCTTCATGCGAAGGAAGCACCCGTATTATTACGAAAGGGATGTCGTGGCCTTCGCACAAACCGTAGGGCGGCATCCTGGGATCGTGATTGGTCAACTTCAGTTCAGGCTTGATGACTATAAATATCTGAGCAAGCGACTAGCGCTGTATAAAATCCGAGATCATGTGATGCCCGGAGCAACGGTGGATGGATGGGGACAAGCAGCACAAGTGAATAACTAGAAGGAGGCGCATTGAATGACTAAAAACGAATCTCTTCAGAAGGCTTGGCCTTTGTATGAAGCTACCCACGGCCATGTTCCTAACAGCACAAGGCAGGCATATGCGTGGGCGGTTTCGCAAGGTATATTGAAGCTCCCGCCAATTGATCCGCTTGATGTTGGCGCGGAACAGATGGCTCAAGCCTTACGCGCAGAAATCAAAACTGATCAGTACGGGCGTAAATATCGAGTTAACCACGCGGTTCGGGCCACTAAGGCTGGGGTTCAGTACACCTTTTGGGGAGTCTTGGGGTTTGCAGAACATGGGCACATGGAAAGATCTTTTTCGCAGAGACGCGAGCAAGTTGTTGGCGACTGCACCCAACTCAAAACTGATGTTGATGTCTACAACGATCTCAGTCAGCGGCCAAAGATTCAGTGCGTGCTAGACTTCACCGAAGACGTAGCGGAGCGCGAGGCGCTTTCAATGTTGCGCTCAAGCCGCCACAAAAAGGTCGCCTAAGAAGCCCCCCAACGTGCCTTCGCTGCCTTCTTGGCGATAGCGGAACGCCTCTTCGGACTAAGCGCTTCGGCCCGAGCTTTGCCGCCCTTCGCACCGCCGAGACGGCCTAGCGCGACAGCGGCTGGATTCTTCCCAGCGTCCTTGTCCGACAGTGGCGATCCGTCCCACTGCTCACCTATCGCCTGCTCTACGACGCGTAGAGCGGTTCGGGTGAAGTCGTGATCCTTCGGCGTGGGTATGCTTGAGCGTGTTGGCATGATACGATTATGGCACCATGGAAGGACAAGGGCAATATTCACACTGTACGGATTGCGGCAATACAGCACCAGGCACTAATATCATACGCTGCGACTTCTGTGGGCATAAGTGGTGTGAAGCATGCAAAACAAATCGAAGAGACGCTATAGCCGACGGGCAGGTATGCCGCGGCTGCAAGAGGTATCTAGCAACCGCTCTCGGTGACACTTATTACAAAATCCTTGGGCGCATACGCTAGCCGGAATTCAAACTGACCCACTACCTACGGTTCGGGTTAAGGTTTGATTTGGCATCCTGCCTTTAAAACTGGGCAGGCAAGCTATGGCCGATAAATGTTTGGTGCCTCTGTGCCCGCTCACAAGAGCGAGAGATGGATGGAGGCGTGGGTGTAACCAACGGGCAGTTTTCTTGAATGGGCCACTGGCGAGGGTCAACGCCAACTCCAGAAAAGCCAGTGCAAAAAAGGGAACTCCGATGATCGCGAAGGTCGGAAGAATTCTAATCCCGGCGCAGCACACTGCAACTAGACTAAAGACTGGGATGAGCCGTCACGCTATTGGCCAGCGCTACGATCATTCCCTCTGGCATTCCCTCGGCGCTAGATTCTGGATATTCCGGTTAGCGGAGAGCGCGGTGGCTAGAAGAAGACTCCGCCACGCAAGGAGATTGAACATTGAAACTGAGACTGATCGCCGCGCTCCTCACAGCGGCTCCGCTGTTCGCCACCGAGGTGACCATCCACGGAGACCAGTTCTGGATCGACGGCAAACCCACATACAAAGGCCGCACCTGGAATGGACATCGCATCGAAGGGTTGCTCTTCAATTCGCGGATGGTGCAGGGCATCTATGACGACCAGAACCCCGAGACCGTCAAGCGCTGGGCCTATCCGGATACGGGCCGTTGGGATGCCGACCGGAACACCGGCGAATTCATCGCCGCCATGCCGGAGTGGCGAAAATACGGACTGCTCAACTTCACCATCAATCTCCAGGGCGGCAGCCCCGAAGGATATTCGAAAGCCCAGCCCTGGCATAACTCCGCCATACTGGCGGACGGGTCGTTGCGCAAAGATGCCATCGCCCGCCTCGACCGGATTCTGAAGCAGGCCGATGGCCTGGGGATGACCGTGATCCTCGGCCTCTTCTACTTCGGCCAGGATCAGCGGGTGAAAGACGAAGCGGCCGTGATTGCCGCCGTCGACAACACCATCAATTGGCTGGCAAGCCGCAAATACCACAACGTTATGATTGAGGTTAACAACGAGGCGAACAACAAGTATCATCACGCCATCCTGCGGCCGGAGCGTGTTCCCGAACTGATCGCCCGCGTCAAGAAGCGTGGCTTTCTCGTCAGTACCAGCTACACCGGGAATCGCATACCGGAAGAGAACGTGGTCCGCGCGTCCGACTTTCTGCTTCTCCACGGCAACGGAGTGAAGGATCCAAATCGCATCGCCGAAATGGTGCGCCTGACCCGCCAAGTGCCGGGCTATCGGCCGATGCCGGTGCTATTCAACGAAGACGACCACTTCGATTTCGATAAGCCGCTGAACAACATGATCGCGGCGCTCGGCGAGTATTGCTCATGGGGATACTTCGATCCGGACGGCTACCAGTCCCCGCCTGTGAAATGGGGACTCGACACGGATCGCAAGAAGGCGTTTTTTCAGGCAGTCAAGCAAATCACCGGACAGCATTAGTGTCCGGATTTCCGCTGGCTTTTTGTCTTCAATCGAGATTCCGGGTGTTCCGGGCGCCAACACCTGTCGAGCGCCCATGGGGCAAGTAAGGAAGATTGCGTTCAATTCGTCCCGCATCGGAACGGAGGTATACTTCAGATGGGAGTATCTCTTCATGAACGCTTTCCTGCGCTCCACGTCTCTCGTTCTGGCAGCCTGTCTGGTCTGTTCCACTTCCTTTGCCCAAGTCGCCATATCGGCGCGCTCCGGCATGGTCCATTATTTGGAAGGGGACGTTTCGATTGCCGGCCAAGCTCTCGATACGAAATTCGGCCACTTTCCCGATGTCAAAGAGGGGCAAATTCTCAAGACAACGGAAGGGCGCGCGGAGATCCTGCTGACTCCAGGCGTGTTCCTGCGTGTTTCCGAGAACAGTTCCGTGAAAATGATTTCGAGCCGCCTGATCGATACCAGGGTGGAACTGCTCACTGGATCCATGTTGGTGGAATGTGCGGAATTGCAGAAAGATAACGCCGTCACTTTTATCTATAAGGACGCGACGGTGGAGTTTCACAAGAAGGGCCTCATCCGTCTGGATACCGCCGGCGACATGCTTCGCGTTTACGATGGGGAAGCCTCGGTCACCAAATCAGGTCAGACGATGACCTTGAAGGAAGGGAAGGAGACGCTGCTTTCAGGCGTTCTCTCGCCGGAGAAATTCGATAATAAAGTAGGCGATCCGTTCTACCGCTGGGCGAGCCGCCGCGCTGGCGATCTCGCCGTTGCCAATCTATCGGCCGCCAAGTCCGTTCAGGAAAATGGCGGTAGCTGGCTCTCCAGCGGCTGGATGTGGAATCCGATGTTCGGATCGTTCACCTACATTCCCTACCGCGGTTATTACAACAGCCCCTTCGGCTATAACTACTACTCGCCGAGCTACGTTGTCCGCGTCTATGAAAATGCCAGGCCCGTATCGAACACCGGCAACTCTGGATTCAGCGGCCTGGGTGGCGGCGACGTAAACAGGTCGCCGCAATACAATTCGAATTTGGGTTACGACACTGCGCCCAGATCGTCTCCCGCCTATCAGAATTCCGCACCGGTCTCCTCTGGCGCGGGCAATGCGGCCGCAGCTTCCGCACCGGCAGCCGGTGGCCGCACGGGCGATTCGGGTGGATCTCACAATTCCGGTGGACGAGGCAAGTAAACAATATACCGTCGAGTGGGGATCGCGATAGACTTCTCCCTATCGATTATCCCCACCGACTCTTTTGTGTAAGCCGGGTATGTGTGAGACCCAGTTAGTCAGTCACTCACTCAGTCACTCACTCAGTCAGTCAGTCAGTCAATCAGTCACCCACCCACTCAATCAGTCACCCACCCACCCACCCACCCAC
>JANYCV010000445.1 GCA_025360145.1 Acidobacteriaceae bacterium | reverse complement strand
GGAATCATCACGTTTCCTGGCAGAAAAGATTTTGGGTAACGCTTTTCGTTCAATACCCACGGGCCGTTGGAGGCACTTTGCGAGAGGGTCCAACTTTTCGATTTGTCGCGCCCTGTTTGGTTCCGGCTACGCCGGGTTAGGGATAGAGCCAAACACGCCGTTACCGAATCGGACTGCAATGTGCCGCACGTAATAATTGCGGATGAGTCCCGCTGCTAGGCCACAATACACTTGCCACCGGGTAAATATGCCTCAGGCGTCATCTTCCCCGGAAAGCAACGGACCAGCTAGTTGGCACCATTTTCATCAGAATCGGTTGGGGTGCTGGATGGTAATCCGGGCGCTGGAAGAAGCAGCGGCAGCGGTGCAAAGCAATCCCTCACCAGCCGGGGCCGCCGAACCCGCCGCCGCCCGGCGATTCAATCTCGAGCACGTCGCCTGATTCCACCGTCAGTTGCGCCATCGCCGCAACCGCAATCTTGCGGCCATTCCGGATAAGAGTATTCCTGCCCGGCTTCCCCGGCATTCCTCCGCCCAGTCCGTACGGCCCATTGGCGCGGCGGCTGGAAAGAATGGTCACCTCCGCGGCGGCGAGAAACTCGAACGACCGGATAATGCCGTCGCCGCCCGCATGCTCCCCTGCGCCGCCCGAACCCGAACGAATTCCATACTTCCGGATCCGAACCGGATACTGATGCTCTAACGCTTCCACCGGCGTGTTCCAACTGTTCGTCATGTGCGTATGGACCGCGCTCTCACCGGCATTTATGGGACCCGCCCCCATGCCTCCCGCGATGGTTTCATAGTAGGCGAACGCGCGGCCGCGGCGGGAATCCCATCCACCAAAGGTCAGGTTGTTCATCGTGCCGGAACTGGCAGCCGGAATGCGATCCGGCGCCGCTCGGGAGAGCGCCCCCAGCAGAACATCTGTAATCCGCTGCGACGTCTCCACATTTCCCGCCGCCATCGCCGCCGGAGGCAGCGCATTCACCACCGTTCCGGCAGGCGCTATCACAGTTACCGGCCTCATCAAGCCTGCGGTGAATGGAACTTCCTCGCGGATCAGGCAGCGGAACGCGTAGGTGGTCGCGGCAATCGCAATCGCGTAGTTCGCGTTCAACGGCCCGCTCACCTGCGCGGCGCTCCCTGTGAAGTCCACAGTGGCTGAATCTCCCTCAATCGTGACGGCCACCGCAATCCGGACCGGTTCCGCGGAGACGCCGTCGCCATCCAGAAAATCTTCAAACCGGTACTCACCCTCTGGCAACTTCCGGATGGCCGCCCGCATCATGCGCTCGCTGTACTGCTGCAAGCGGCTCATATTCCGGCCCACCACCGTAAGCCCGTAGCAGTCCACCATCTCGCGAAGACGGATTTCCCCGCGGTGGATGGCCATCAACTGAGCCAGCAGGTCTCCTTCGCGTTCTTCGGGCGTGCGCACGTTGGCCAGGATCAGCCGCAATAGGCCACGGTCGATCTGCCCGCGCCTGACCAGCAGAATCGGTGGAATCCGGAGTCCTTCCTGGTAAATCTCCCGCGCCATCGGCATGGATCCGGGACTCATGCCGCCAACGTCGGCGTGGTGGGCCCGGTTTGCCAGGAAAAACGCGGGCTTCCGTTTTCCCGCCAGAAAGACGGCCGAAACGGCGGTGATGTCGGGCAGATGGGTTCCGCCTTGGAACGGGTCGTTCAGAATGGCGACGTCGCCGGGCTGGAGTTCAAACGCCTTGCGTGCGTGTTCGACGGACAGCGGCATCGCGCCCAGGTGCACTGGCATGTGGTCGCCCATGGCAACGGTGTTTCCGCCGGAGTCATAGACGGCACAGGAGTAGTCGCGGCGCTCCTTGATGTTCGCCGAGAACGCCGTCTTGCGGAGAACAGCGCCCATTTCCTCGGCAATCGAGGCCAGCAGGTGGCGGAACAACTCCAGTTCGATGGGGTCGTTCTTCATCCCGGCTTCTTCTTTAAAGATGGCGCCGTGCGCGGAGCGACAGGATTCTTCGGCGCCTGCTCGTCCACTGCGGGTGGAGGCGCGGACGGCGGCGGTTCGTCGGGCTTCTCCTCCGGCTTGCACTCACCGGCCGAGATCAGGAAGCTGGCCGCCGCCTGCCAGCGTTCTCCCTGCCGCCGCTCTACTTTGTAAGACTTGGAAGGCCCGTCCGCGCGAAGCCGCCATTCCGCCGCAGCGCCTTTTGGGTACTTCCAGGAAATGGGCTTATTGGAAACCTGCCGCAGCGACCAGCTTTCGCCGCCCGTCATCGTTTCATACAGTTCGTGCCGCATGCCGTTTTCCCCGGACTGGATCTTGTCCAACAGCAGAGTCCCGGCTGTTCGCGATTCGAAGTGGAACTGTTCGATCGCGCCCACCCTGGATTCGCCCGAGACGGTCCGTTTGCGCCAAGTCTTGCCGCCGTCGGTGGTGATTAAAAGGAAAGGATCGCGCGGAAGCGTCTGCTGGACTTGTCCGCTGATCCAACCGGCCTCGAAATCGATGAATTGAATATTATCGATTCCGATGCCAGGCATCCGCTCAAATGGCTCGGTCCAGGTCTTGCCGAGATCTTCGCTACTAAGCAAAATGGATTCGAGTGTCGCGCTGGCGGTATGGAGATTGCCCGATAGAAACAACCGGCTGTTGACCAGTTCGACGTCGGACAATTCCAGAAACAACGGGCATGGATCGTCTTGCGAACAGGTAAGTCCCAACACCAGGACGTCCTCGCCTTTGCACTGAGCGGTGACGCGCATCGGTTTCCCGCTGTTTTCGAGGGCCGGCTTAGCCGGAGGTTGCGCGAGGAGAACACCGGAAGCGATAAGAAATAGGGTGAACCTCATAGCGGGTGGCCCCCTGCCTGTTGCTTAGTATAGTCGTAATCCTTAGGTGTGTCTTACTGGACCCATTCCTTCAACTGTGCCAGCGGCGGGAGTTTTGTAACTTTAATGAAATAACGCTTCAAACTGGATTCGGCAGTTGAACTCCGTCAAGCCGGGTAGGGCTTTTATCCGTAAGCTGCAGGCGCAGCGCCAGGTATCACCAGAAAGGTGAACTGCGAAGCATTTGGAAATCATTCCAAACAAGCGGCGAACAACCGAAACCTGCACCGATACTGCCGGATTTAGCTTCAAGAGGGTGGCCTGGGGTGAAGACCCCAGTTTTATCCTAAGGTGAAATTTACCTTGTATACTCTCTTATCTTGGTGCTATACTAACAACGTTAAACGGCAGTAGAATCGCCAAGGATTCCACAGGGTGATTTCGCTGCCATAATCTTTCGGAGGAAGGCTTGATAAAAAAAATCAATTTTGCTGTGGCGGCACTTCTGGCGGTTGGAACCGCTAATGCCGCGACCATATCTGGCGGTACTGCAACGTATGGCCCAGCCGCAACGGACTTTTCCGCTCTCCCGTTATCGTTGGCGGGTTACGACCATCTTTCGGGCTCGCTCATCGGCGTCATACTGACACTGACGGGGCACATTGACACGCAATTCAACGCGAGCAATTCGAGTACTTCTGACGGATTTTTGAACAGTGCGAGCACTACCTCGACGATGACTTTGTTGTTTGGGGCCACTGGATTGGTAACGGCCCTTCCGCAGGCAACGTTGCTTGGAACTCCCTACACTGTTTTGGCAAACAGCGTGACCACCAACTATGGCCCGCTTGCCGTCGGTAATAACTCGAATTTTGCTCAATATGATGCTCCCCCGGACTTGACTGGCATTGTTAGCGCGTTCGATATCAGTGCCTTCGTGAATTTCACGGTCAAGTCTTTGACCAACACTTCTTCCAGTGCCACTGGTGGCAACGTCACCGTCGGGCAGACCACCAATGGTTCGGGAACCGTGCACGTCGACTTCATCGTTGCGGACGCTGTTCCTGAGCCGGCATCGCTCGCGATGATCGGTGGCGGTTTGACCGCGCTGGCTTACATGCTTCGCCGTCGCAAGGCTGCCTAAGTCATCAGATTTTCCAACATTCTACAAGGAAACGGATGATTGAATCTTAGATTCAATCATCCGTTTCCTTTTGTTACCGAACTATTCCGAGGATCGGTTAAGATTGAACTGAAGCATGTCAGTCCAGCCGATCCCGCCGCCTATTGAACACCTCGGCCAGCGTCCTTTCTCGTTCTATCCCCCAATTCTAAATACAGAGCACAACGAGTGGATTTTCCGTCGTGAGACGTGGTCTGAGATCCTGGTCTGCAATACCAAGACGAACAACGAGGTTTGGATTCCCCGGCGTTTTCTAGGTGAGATATCGCGAATCGAAGAACCGGTCATGATTCTCGGCTTACTGAAGGAACTGGAGTACAAGTCAGGACAGGTCTGGCCGTCGGAACGCCGCGTCATCGAGATTCCGCGGGCGGTGAACGAAGGGTTTCGTTCGCTGGCGCAGGATGTTTCGCCGTCGCCCGCGCCGGTGGTCGGTATCCGTTTGGAGAGCGGGACGGAGTTGCGGATTGGAAAATTGATCGGAGTTGTCCTGGTTGTAGGAATCCTGGGCTGTTTTCTGCTGGTCAGCTTCTTCCGGTCCGCGAGGGATGGTTCCCGAATCACCTACACTCCTGTGGTGCAAACCAGCCTGGGTCTCAGCGGCACTGACGATTACTTCGCCGTCGTGCGAAAGATGGGATCGCCAGCCAGCGACCACTGGAAGTCGGAAACCGGCGAAATGCAATACCGGATTCTGGTCTACCCGGAGCAGGGCGTATCCGTCATTCTGATGGGGCCCGAACGCAGCAAGGCGCTCTACGTCGGCGCACTCGACCGGAACTGGCACCCGGTGGATTCAGTGGCGCTCCCAGGCGGGAGGTCCACGGCTTCGATGCTCAAATCTATTGAAAGGTTTTAGCCATAAATAGCGTCACAGTTCAACAGCGAATCCGATTTCCCGATTCCAACGTTATATAGGCTTAGGGCACAGTTTACTTCCGGTGAAGTGCTTTGTGGCGCGATGCGGCTCGGGCGATCCGGTGCCCATGTAAGGCAACAGTTTTCGATACATCTGTTCGTGGCTATTGTTTCCGGATTCTCACCGATATGCATAATGATGGGCGCAGCGCTACAATGGAAAATACCGGGAAAGGCGCGGATCCAAAGCCACTGAACGGAAT
>JANYCV010000442.1 GCA_025360145.1 Acidobacteriaceae bacterium | reverse complement strand
GTCGGGGGCGAGGCTAGAAATCGGCGATTTGGGTAGCCATCGCCGGCGAGAGGCGCGATTGCTGAAAAGTACTTTGCTATGCAAGGTAGGTTTGGCCGGAAATTCCGGAGGACGGGACAAGCTCTATTTAGCCCCCTGGCCTTGGGCCATTCTCATAAAGGTAAGTTCCGATACCTATACTTCCGGCGTTCGCTGCAAGCTACACCACCCACGGTCGGTCCGAGGTGTCGTGACTGAGAAAGATGTGATAAGCTATGTTTCGCTTCACCTTTTGGATGGGCGCTGAGGATGATTTGGCTTAGGCGTGGAATTCTGCTGTTCGACGACTACCGGTGATTTTACGTTGAGGTCGACCGAACCACTTACGGAGATCGATTTCGCAACTTCCGGTCTAGCCGTCCTGCGACAAAGGGAATACGCGCCCAAAATCAAGAACACAGATGCAAAAATAAGCGGTATCCATCGCTCAACATGCGTGATTGGACGGTAGACTTTTCCTTGTCCCTGCTCGCAAGAATGCCACTCGTACCGAAACAAAGCCGCTGGAAGATAGTCTTCCAGTTCGTGAATCACTTTGAACTTCGCGGTGTTGAGATTCTTGTACGAAACCACGAGCGAGTACCATGTCAGCGACACCAGTAACCCGGCTAATGGAATGACTGCGAGCCAAGCTCCAACATCGCTGATCGTTAAAGCTAGGCCGAACAGGGTAACCAACGACGAAGTCACCGTGAGTAAATAATTCGCGGTCGAAATGCGCTTTTCGCTGACCTTCTGCGACGACTCAACGTAGAGCTTATATTGTTCGAGAAGATGATCCTGGAATCGCTCCCTACCATACTCTTCGGGAGTCCTACTGATAAGACGGTTAACGGGCGGTTCGGATCCGGGCAAGTCGCCCATCAGAATTCAACGGCCCCCGGCGATGAGCGCCTTCAGGTTCGGCCACGTCCATTCATATATTTTGTCCGAGGCTGCGGCGGATGTGGGGGGTGTAGCGGTCTTATTGGCGTAAGCCTTCAATAAGAAGTATGGTTTTTTTTCTTCTCTGGCGATTCTCAATTCGACGGCAACACCGCTTGCCGTGTGGGTGTACTCCCCGCACAGCACAATCATTTGATCCACCTTCCTAATTCTCTCTCGTACCCTTGCCTGCCAGTTCATTTCTCCGAACGGCTCCTTAACCGACCAGTCATTTAGCTCGAATGGCGAATCAGAATGCTTAGCTTGCCCGACCAGTAGGTTTCTCTGGCTTTCATCGTGATCAAAATCAAAGCTGGTGAATATGCGTGCGGCCATGGGCGATCTCCTTCAATGAGAAACCTTCCGATACACCAGATTGTACTCCGTCAGGCACTCGGGCCGGATCAAGCCTCAAACGCGTGATCCATAACACTCCCCCCAGAGTCCTTCGCCCTCGAATCACGAGAACCCCATCATTTGGGCTTGGTAGCAAATGAAACCGAAACTTTCAAGGCAGGAAACTCGACAAGGTGCAAATGGTTTGAAGGTGTTGAAACTGGCGGAGAGGGGGGGATTCGAACCCCCGGTAGAGTTTTTGACCCTACGACGGTTTAGCAAACCGCTGCTTTCGACCGCTCAGCCACCTCTCCGAACTTGTGGAAGATTACTCTAGCGATAGTAACACGCCGCGATACCTGATTTCACTTTTTCGCGAAGATGCCCATCCACTGTACTTTCGCTACATGGTCATGGTGCGACAAAAGCCGGAAACCGTTCGATTCGATCTCACGTTCCGCGTCTCCCTCGCCCAACCGGATATGCTCCAGAGCGCGGCCGTTCGGCATCGCAGTTTCATTCTTGTGATACTCCACAATCACCAGTCGCCCATCCGGTTTCAGCGCCTTCCGCAGATTGGCCAGCACCTTCGCTGGATAGTCGATGTGATGGTACACGTCTAACATCAGGATCGCATCCAGCGAATCGGCGGGAAGCTTCGGATCGTCACTGCCGCCCAACACAAACCGCACGTTCGTCAACTTTTCCGTAGCCACGCGCTCCCGTGCCTTGTCTAAAAAGTCCGGAAAAATATCCTGCGCAATTACGTTGCCGCCAGCTCCCACCGCCTCGCTCAAAAACGGCAGCATGTAGCCAACTCCGGTCCCCACATCGGCCACCGACATTCCCGGCTTCAAACCCATCGCCGCTACCAGTTCCTTCGGCTTTTGGCGCGCATCCCGGTCCGCCGCCGCAAGTGTCGAACCGACACGGGCCCGCGCCTCGGGAGTCTTGTAACCTTCGTTGGCCTTCTCGGCCACTTGCGCCGAAAGGGAACAACACAGCAGGATCAGGCAGTGTTTCATAGGGCTTTCTCCATGGGTAGTGCAAGCGGAGCTTCGGTCAGGAAGTCCAGTGTACTCATCTCCGCCACCGCCTCGCGGATCGCTCTCTCCGAAGTGGGCTCCACGGTAATCACAAACGGCAGGGATTGTTTCGATTCGGACGGCAACTGCAGCACCGCATCCAGGCTGATGTTCTTGGCCGCTAGAATGGCAGAGAGCGAAGCGATGATACCTGGCTGGTCGTTCACCAGGAACCGCAGATAATACGCGCTCTTCTGCAACGTCACCGGTATTGGCTTGTACTCGCCCAGGCGTGGATGCGCGAACGGCGAGACGCGATCCGGACTGCCCGAGCGGATCTCTCTTGCGACACGCATCAGATCGCTCACCACCGCAACGCCCGTGGGATTCGGTCCAGCACCGCGTCCGTAGTAAAACGTATCTTCGCCAAAATGGCCGCGAACCCAAACAGCGTTGTAGGCGCCCTGCACACTGGCAAGAATGGTCGACTGCGGAATCAGCGACGGCCGCACGGAGAGGATTAAACCATCCGGGGTTTGCCGCGCCGCGCACAGCAGACGAATCGTATGTCCCAGCCGGTGTGCATATTGGAAATCCATCGGCGAGATGCGGCGAATGCCCGACGTGTAAATATCGGAAGGCGTGATCTTTTCGCCAAACGCGAGCGCGGCCAGGATGGCAAGCTTCGAACGCGCGTCGTACCCATCTACGTCGGCGGTCGGGTCGGCCTCCGCATAGCCCAGCCGTTGCGCTTCGGCCAGCACATCGTCAAACGCCGCGCCGCTCTTTTCCACTTCCGTCAGAATGAAATTGGAAGTGCCGTTCAGGATGCCGTAGATCGCCGTGATGCGGTCGCCCGAAATTCCCTCACGCAGCACGGCATGAATCGGGATACCGCCCGCCACACTCGCTTCCATTGCCAGGTTGATGCCCGCCGCGATGGCGCGGTCCCAAATCTCCGCTCCAGACGCCGCCATCAACTCCTTGTTCGCCGTAACCACCGACTTCTTCCGCGCAATGGCCTCATTCACAATCTCCTGCGCTACCGTGGTCCCGCCCACCAGTTCGGCGACAATGTCTACGTCCGGGCGCGCCACAAGCTCGCGCCAGTCCGTAGTCCTGAAGACGCCGCCAAGCGAAGACGGCAACTGCTTCGTATTTACGCTGCGGCTGCAAACTGCCGATACACGCAGGTCGAACCCCAGTTTCAGGGATATTTGCGCCGCATTCTCCGTCAGCACCGCCAGCGTACCCGTACCCACATTGCCAAGCCCGACAATGCCCACATTCACTTGCTGCATATCCAGTCATTATGGCATTCGGCTGAATATTGCTGGTATCCTTGCCCATGAATGTCTAATCGTGGAGTCGTAGTATTCGGAAGAGGTGGCCAGTTGGGAACCGAACTGGTTAGGGAGTTCACGCAGCGAGGCTATCACGTAACTGGATTCGATCGATTCGCGGTCGATGTCACCGACGGCGCCAGAGTGGAACAGACCCTGGCCGACATCGATCCCGCCATCGTTCTGAATGCAGCCGCCTACAATCAGGTGGACGTGGCCGAGAATGAACCCGCGGCGGCCTTCGCGGGGAACGCTCTCGCGGTTCGCAATCTTGCGCTCGCCTGCCGCCAGGTGGACGCGCGCTTCGTCCATTTCTCCACCGACTATGTTTTCGACGGCACCGCAGGACGCCCGTATACGGAGGAGGATCAGACTCATCCGCAGGGCGCCTATGCGGTATCGAAGCTGGCCGGTGAACTCTACGCGCAGGCCTATCTCGATAGCCCGCTGATCGTACGGACCTCGGGCGTTTTCGGTCCCGCCGGTTGTAGAACCAATCGCGGAAATTTCGTAGAGGTAATGCTCCGCCTCGCCAAATCCGGCCAGCCGATTCGCGTGGTGGAAGATCACGTGGCGTCGCCAACCTACGCCCCTGCGCTGGCTGCACGCACGGCCGATCTGGTAGAGCACAATCATTCCGGCGTATTTCACATCGGTGGCGGAGTGCCCATCTCGTGGTTTGAGTACGCGAAGCTGATCTTCGCCGGCGCGGGTCTCAATCCGGAACTGCGACCGACCAACGAGAGAGAGTACCGCACGGTTGCCCGACGGCCGAAGTTCTCCGCGCTATCGAATGGAAAGTTGGAACTGGCCGGCATCGCGCCCATGCCGTCGATGGCCGATGCGGTGAAGAGCTATCTGGCAGCCCGCGAGGAAATACTCAACGGGACGCGTTAGAGGCGTAATAACCCTTGCGGACCTGCACCTTCACTTCCTTCTCGCGCTGCGGTACGTGAATTTCCACTCGCCGGAACCCTCCGGTGGCGCTCGGGTTGGTTGGCGTATAGCCGATGGAATACTGGCTGCGCAGTTCCTGGCTTATCTGGTCGAAGATGCTTTGCAGTGAGTTCTTGTTGTCCACCTTCATCACACGGCCGCCGGTCTCCTCCGACATTTTCTTCAAATACCCTTCGCCGCCGCCTCCAAAGCTCATGTAGCCCCCGTAGGCGCGGCTGTCCAGGTAGTAGATGCTGTAGATAATCGCATCGGCTTTCTGGGCCTGTTCGATAGCTTGCTCGATCTTGTAGCGGCTGCCCTGGTCTACTCCATCGGTGATCAGAACCAATGCTTTCCGTCCCACCTGCCCTACCAGTTGATCGTGCGATGCAAGGTAGACGGTGTCGTACAAAACGGTTCCATGCGGACGGGACGCCGTTGGTACCGGTCCCGAATTGCCGCCAGCTCCACTCACGTCGGAATTAACCCGCAGGCCTTCAAGCCCTGCCTTCAGCAATTTCGTCGAATTGGTGTAATCCTGCAATAGTTCCGCATCAGATCCGAAGCTGATCAGAAACGCCATATCTTTGGGCCGCAGCACCCTGGAGAAGAACTGCGAAGCCGCGTTCCGCTCCACGTCGATCAGATTTGCTTGACTCCCGCTTACGTCGACCAGCAACCCGATGGTGAGAGGCAGATCGTTCTCGCGGGTAAAGTATTTGATCGCCTGCGCCTTGCCGTCCTCGCTGACGGTGAAGTCTTCTTTGTTTAAGTTGCCGATCAGCCCGCCCTTCTTCTCACGGACCGTGAAGAACAGATTGACTACATCGACGTCGATCTTCAGTACTTTTTCTTCCTGGGCCAACAGGACGAGTGCCGGCGCCAGCAGCAAGCCCGCGGCGGCGAGCGGGAGTTTTCGCATACACTTACAGATGCGTCCGCGAATCATTGAGTTCCATGCGTAAAGCAATCATTCACCTCATGCAGGCGGATCCGGTCATCGCCGCCATTATTGAACAGGTTGGGCCATGCCAGATGCGGCATTCCGATCCCAATTTTGAAGCCTTGGCCCGCTCCATCGTATACCAACAGCTTAGCGGAAAGGCGGCTGGGACCATTTACGGACGCCTTGCGGCAGCGGCGTCGGATCCGCTCACACCGGACGCCGTGTTGCGGCTGACGCACGAGCAGTTGCGCGCCGTCGGCCTGTCCACGCAAAAGGCCAAGTACGTGTATGACCTGGCGGAACGAACCAGCCGCAACGAAATCGACTTTCCGGCCTTGCAGGATATGGATGATCGGCAGGTAATCGAAGTGCTTACCCAAGTGAAAGGCGTGGGCGTCTGGACGGTGCAGATGTTCCTAATGTTCTCGCTGCAACGCCCGAACGTGCTGCCAACCGGTGACCTTGGTATCCGCAATGCCATAAAGAAGGCTTACCGGATGCGCAAGACGCCGACGCCAGCCGACATCGAGAAGCGGGCGAAGTCCTGGCATCCCTATTGCTCCATCGCTAGTTGGTATCTCTGGAAAAGCCTTGAGGTTGGGTAGAGAAAGAGCGTTACGGAATTCTCATTAGCTGAACGCGGTAGTCTGCTTGAATGAGCGTCCAATCGTAATCGGTGCGCGGCGCTGGAGAATGCAAGAGCAGATGTTTTGTAACGCTTCGCCCAGTTGCGCGAGAACTTCTGCGTAAAGATCTGGGCCAATCCAGAACCGGGCAAGCTGGGTATGTGCTCAACTCAGCTAATTTCTCTGCCAGCCGCTCAGGTGGGGCGGTCCCCCTGGATCAGGTCGAGTGACGGGGATTTCGCCCCGCCACCCTCCCACACCACCGGACGTGCGGTTTTCCGCATCCGGCGGTTGAACCAGCGGCGTTCTAAGTAGCCGCGAAATCGCTGGGAAACAGAAAGCCGAATC
>JANYCV010000437.1 GCA_025360145.1 Acidobacteriaceae bacterium | reverse complement strand
CGGCGTTTCGCGGCCCAACGCGCGGCCGCGCGCACGGTCGACAATCCACTTCAGAACCCGCATATTCTCACTGAAGCCCGGCCACATGAATTGTCCGTTTGCGTCCTTGCGGAACCAGTTCACGTGGAAGATGCGCGGCGTCTCACTAAGCGAGCGCTGCATCTGCATCCAATGCCGGAAATAGTCCCCCATGTGGTAGCCGCAGAACGGCAGCATGGCCATGGGATCGCGGCGCACGGTGCCCACGGCGCCGGTCGCGGCGGCCGTCATTTCCGAACCCATGGTTGCGCCGATATACACGCCCGCACTCCAGTTGAAAGCCTGGTAGACCAGAGGCATTGTGGTGGCGCGGCGTCCACCGAAAATGATGGCGCTGATCGGCACTCCGTTCGGTGCTTCCCATGCCGGGTCAATCGTCGGACACTGGCTCGCCGGCGCGGTGAAGCGCGAGTTCGGATGCGCGGCCTTGGCGCCCGTCGCTTTCGCGATCTGCGGCGTCCACCGCTTTCCGAGCCAGTCGATGCATTCCGCCGGCGGTTCTTCGGTCATCCCTTCCCACCACACGCCACCGTCCGGAGTGAGCGCCACATTGGTGAAGATGGAATTCCGTGCCAGCGTCGCCATCGCGTTGGGATTGGTCTTCACCGATGTGCCGGGGGCGACGCCAAAGAATCCAGCCTCGGGATTGATCGCGTGCAAGCGGCCTTCGGCATCGGGCTTGATCCAGGCAATGTCGTCGCCGACCGTCCACACCTTCCAGCCTTCGAATCCGGCGGGTGGAATCAGCATGGCAAAGTTCGTTTTACCGCAGGCGCTGGGGAACGCGGCTGCCACGTACGTCTTTTCGCCGGCCGGGCTTTCCACTCCGACGATCAGCATATGCTCCGCCATCCACCCTTCATCGCGCGCGATGTTGGAGGCGATGCGGAGGGCGAAGCATTTCTTTCCAAGCAGCGCATTGCCGCCGTAGCCGGAACCGTACGACCAGATCTCGCGGGTTTCCGGAAAGTGAACTATGTACTTCTCGCCGTTGCAAGGCCACGGCACGTCCTTCTGCCCCAAAGCGAGAGGTGCGCCCACGGTATGCATGCACGGCACAACGCGCTTCTCCGCTTTATCGATCTCCTTAAACACAGGCATGCCGATGCGCGCCATGATCCGCATGTTCACCACTACGTACGGCGAATCCGTCAACTGCACGCCAATCTGCGACATGGGAGATCCCACCGGACCCATGCTGTACGGCAGCACGTACATAGTGCGCCCCTGCATGCAGCCGAGAAAAAGGGCCTTCAGCTTCTTGCGCATCTTGAACGGATCTTCCCAGTTGTTGGTGGGGCCGGCACTGTCCTTTGAAAGCGAACAGATGTATGTGCGGTCTTCCACGCGGGCCACATCGTTGGCGTCCGAACGTGCATAGTAGCAGCCCGGCCAAAGATCTTCGTTTAACTTAATGAACGTGCCACTCTCCACCATCCCGGCGCAGAGGGCTTGATTCTCCGTGTCCGAGCCATCCACCCAGTGGATCGCGGCGGGCTTGGTCAGCCGGGCCATTTTCTCTACCCACTTCAGGAGGTTGCTGTTTTCGCTCAAAGGCAAGGCGGAGTTGCGTGCTGTGAGTGCGGTCATCATACGAATTTAAATCTTATCGTACGAAGGGCTTTAGTCGACAAGTAGATCCTTGACACTCTGCCCCGCATGCTCCAGAAACTCTTCCAGCATTATTGGCCTTTGCAGATACCCGATGATGCCCAGAGCGTAAGCCCTCTGCATTTCGGCGGGGGATTCCGAGGACGCATGGATGGCAATCGGCACGTGACTCAACCGGGTCAGCGTCCGCCCCCGCGCTGGCGAATCACCGTTCATGGTTGAGCATAGTTCGCATTAGGAGTCGCACATCAGCACGCCAGCGCCGCGGATGGCGTCGTTCTTCAGTGCATTCAGCGCGCGGTTCGCATCGCGAAGCGGAAAAGCCTCGGTGTGAGTTTCCACCGGGATACGCACGGCCAGATCCAGAAATTCGCGGCCGTCTTCCCGTGTGTTATTTGCAACCGAGCGGACGACACGTTCGTGATAAAGCCAGTCGTAATCGAGCGGTGGAATGTGACTCATGTGGATGCCGCCAAGCACCAGCGTTCCGCCTTTATCGAGCGCACGAAGCGCGGCGGGTACAATCTCACCGGCGGGAGCGAAGATGATGGCGGCATCCAGGCGCTTCGGCGGCTGTTCAGTGGTGCCGCCAGCCCATACGGCGCCCAGTTCGAGTGCCAGCTTTCGATGTTTTTCGTCGCGAGTGCAGGCGTAAACCTCGATTCCCCAGAAGCGCGCCACTTGCAGAGCAACGTGGGCTGCCGATCCGAAGCCGTAAATGCCCAGGCTGCCGCCGGATTGCAAACTCGCCAGTTTCAGCGCCCGGTATCCGATGATGCCGGCGCACAGCAGCGGAGCCGCCTGCAGGTCCGTAAATCCAGCAGGGAGGTGGTAGACGAACGCGGCCGGGGCGGCGGCGTATGTGGCATACCCGCCATCGACTGTGTAGCCGGTGAAATCAGCCGCTTCACAGAGATTCTCCTTGCCGGTTTTGCAGTATTTGCAAACGCCGCACGTGTGGTTAAGCCATGCCACGCCTACGCGATCGCCCGGATCGACTCCGAAGACAGCAGAGCCCGTTTTCTCCACGATGCCGACGATCTGGTGGCCGGGGATCACGGGCATTTTCTTTGTGGGAAGCTCTCCTTCGACGACGTGCAAGTCGGTGCGGCAGACACCGCAGGCCGCAACGCGAATGAGAACGCCGCCGGGACCGGGTTCGGGAATGGGAAGATCGTCGTGAATCTGGAGCGGGTTGGTTTCGATAGCGGCCGGATGGTGCAGCACACAGGCAGTCATGCTGGTAGATAGTGTGTCACTTGTTAGGGAGTGAAGCAAAGTATCGCCAAGCAACATTGCCCAGAGATGACGCCCGTCCGGGTTTGCGGTATAACACATACACATATGGCAGACTCTGTTCGAAACGAAATTTCCAGCCCCCCTTGGAATCGCCGATCCTTCCTGGCCGCCGCTCTTTGCAGTGGAACTGCCGTGCGAATGGCCGCGCAGAATCCTCCGCCACCGCAGCCGGTATCCCCGAATGCTACGCCTCGCGACTGGTCTGGGCAGCAGCCGATCCAATATCCCGATCCGGACATTATCGCCCTGGACAATCGCTTTCGTCGTTACATGGTCGGGAATACCAGCATCAAACGCCTTCACACCGGAACCTCATGGGCGGAAGGTACAGCCTGGAACGGCGTGGGCCGGTACCTGGTATGGAGCGATATCCCGAATAACGTCCAACTGCGCTGGATCGAGGAAGACGGGCGCACCACGGCGTTCCGCAATCCGTCGGGCTACAGCAACGGCAACACCTTCGACTTTGAAGGACGCCAGCTTTCCTGCGAACACGGCGGCCGCCGGGTGGTCCGATATGAATACAACGGCACCGTCACGGTGATCGCGGATAAGTTTGAAGGCAAACGTCTGAACTCTCCCAACGACATCGTGGTGCACCCCGACGGCGGAATCTGGTTTACGGATCCGCCCTATGGAATCAGCGGAGACTACGAAGGCTACCGGGCCGCGAAAGAATTGAAGGAAGCGGTTTACCGCGTGGATCCAAAAACCGGGCACATCACCAAGATCACCGACGAAGTGAGCGCGCCAAATGGCATCTGCTTCTCGCCGGACTATAAGAAGTTGTACATCGCGGACACCGGCGACGCCGGCCGGGATACGAAAGTCTGGGATGTGGACGGCATCACCGCGCGGAACGGCAAGCGATTCATCAAATTGGACGTCCCAGGCACCGGAGCGCCTTCCGCCGCCGACGGTATCCGTTGCGATGTCGATGGCAACGTCTGGGCGGGTGCGCGTCCTGGCGTTCAAGTGATCACCCCTGGCGGCGAACGCATCGGCATGATTCGTCTGCCGGAAAACTGCGCCAATATCTGTTTCGGGGGCTCCCGGCGAAACCGCCTATTCATGGCCGCCAGCCAGTCGCTCTACGCGGTTCATGTCCAGACCACCGGCGCACACATCGCGTGATAGACAACTGTTTCTCCCGGCGATTCCGATGGACGTAATTTCAGCCTCGTAGCAGCGGACGGCTGCGAGGCCGGCCTGTTTAGATCCCGTCCCACGGCGCAATTCGTCAAGCTGGATATGTGCTTGACTCAGGCAATCGCTCCGGCAACCACACAGTTTGGCGGTCCCCCGTAAGCGATTACGTAAGGACGTGTGATTGACAACGGGTGAGGATTCATATATACCCTAACGAGATACAGGGCTGCTGTATTTAAGGATTTGCGCGTCCACGTGGGGGGAGAATACGATGCTTGGAAGGCACAGTGCAATACTCTGGCTCGGTTTGATGTTGTTCGCCGGGGCGTTCTACGCGAACGCGCAAGGCTTAGCTCAGCTCGTTGGATCGGTCACCGATCCGAGCGGTTCCCCGGTGCCCGGAGCCAGTCTTACGGTTACTGAGGTGGCGACTGGACAATCCCGGTCGGTGATGACCGGTTCCGAGGGCTATTACGCCGTTCCCTCACTGCGGCCCACGCTCTACAAGGTCACTTTGGAAGCAGCTGGCTTTCGCGCGATGAAGTCGGAGGGGATCACGCTGGTGGCCGATCAGGACGCTACGATAAATTTTAAACTGCAACTCGGCGCGGTCACCGAAACCGTCTCAGTCACGGCGAACGCCAGCCAGGTTGATACATCCACCGGAACGCTCAAGCAGGTGGTGGATGGCGCGCGCATCGTGGAGCTTCCCTTGAACGGGCGCAATGCGGCCGCGCTTGCGTTGACCGTGGCCGGTGCAGTGTTAGCGCCGGGGACGGGTGCCGATCAGGGACAAACCAAGAGTTTCCCTGGAGTCGTCACGGTTTCCACCAATGGCTCGCGCCAGAACCAGACGAGTTTTAAACTCGATGGCGCAAATAATTTCGACTCGTATTCCAATGTCAACGCGCCCTTTCCGTTCCCCGACGCCCTGCAGGAGTTTAGCGTTCAGACCAGTAATTACAGCGCCGAATCCGGACAGAACGCCGGTGGCGTGGTTAACGTAATTACCAAGTCCGGGACCAACCAGATTCACGGGGATGCATTCGAGTTTGTCCGTAACGCCGAATTCAACGCCCGCAACTACTTTGCAGCCAGGCGCGACCAACTCAAACGAAACCAATACGGCGCCACCATCGGCGGTCCGGTGGTTGTGCCCGGCTACAGCGGGCGCGACAAGACCTTTTTCTTTTTCGGCTATCAGGGAACCCAGATTCGAAATATTCAGGGTGGGCTTAGCGCTTTCGTCCCCACGCCCGCAAACCTGAGCGGGGATTTTTCGGCCATCACCACGGCCAACAATCCGGCGAACCCGCTGCAGAAAGCCATCACGATGATCGACCCGGCCAACGGCAACCAGCCGTTTCCCGGCAACCGCATCCCGGTCAGCCGCTTCGATCCGGCCTCGCTCGCCGTCACGAAGTTTTTACCGATCGCCGGCGCCGCAGCAAATGGGCTGGTCTTTTACTCTAAGCCGGTCAAGCAGAAGTTTGGCGAAGAGATCGTTCGCATCGATCACTCTTTCAGTTCCAGGGACCGGATTTCGGGCCGCTACTTCGCCGACGACTTCGACAATCAACCCGTCTGGGAAGCTACGAACGCGCTGACGTACGCCGCTGGGGGCAACATCTTCTATCAAAATGCCCTGATCCAGGAGACCCACATCTTTACTCCCAGGCTCCTCAACGATTTTCGCCTGAATTTCTCCCGCGAGAATACGTTGCGCAGCCCGGCTGCCGGCGTTCCGAGTGTAAGCGACTTCGGCGTGAAACTCTACCAGCCTCCGGATAAGGCGATCGAAGGCTTCGCGGTAACGGGCTTCTTCAGCTTCGGCGACAACCCGAAGGCCCGGTTCACCAGGAACAATCTCACTCTGGGCGACGATCTGCGATTGACAATGGGCCGTCATAGCCTTGCCTTTGGCTTCAGCGGCGAGCTTGCCCGCTTCGATCTAGACAACCAGTTTCAGCGCAACGGCAGCTTCGGCTTCACTTCCGACGCCACCAATTACGCCCTGTCCGCTTTTTTCCTGGGTAAGCTGCGCACCTTTCGCCAAGGTGGCGGTGAGTTCGAGAACGTACGGAATAAGTTTTTCGGCCTGTACTTGCAAGACGATTTTCGACTCAGCCACCGTTTGACGCTGAATCTTGGGTTGCGCTGGGAGCCCGATTTTCCCTGGCACGAGGTTCGATCCCGCGTCGAGCAGTTCCGCCCGGATGCGTATTATCGAGGCGAGAAATCGACGCAGTTCACCAATGCGCCGCCGGGCCTATTCTTCCAGGGCGATCCGGGAGTTCCGGAAGGCGGCGTGCGGCCCGCATACAACGGTTTCTCGCCGCGAGTGGGATTTGCCTACGACGTATTCGGAGACGGGAAGACCAGCCTTCGCGGCGGTGGCGGCGTGTTCTTTGACACGCGGCAGAGCGCGATTTTCGGAAAAGGCATGGTTGACGCTTCACCATTCAGCCCGCAATTACAGATGACCGATCCCCCGGGGCCTCTAAGCAATCCGCTGGCCGGCATTCAGAGCCCCTTCCCGGCGCCATTCCCGCCCCTGCGGGATGCTCAAATCCCGCTCCCGGCGCTGGCCGTCACCTATGACCCGGGCGGCCAATATCGCATCCCCTATATCTCAAACTGGAACCTGTCTATTGAGCGCCAGCTTGCCAACAACTGGTTGGCCCGGGTGGCCTACGTCGGCTCTCACACTACGCACTTGCATGTCGTGACGGAACTCAATCCGGCGGTCTATACGCCCGGCAGTAAGCTCTCGACAGATCAGAGGCGGCTTTTCCAGGGCTTGCAAACCATTTCGTATGCCAATCAGTCTGGCAATTCGCGGTACAACTCACTGCAGCTCAGTCTGGATAAGCGATTCGCCCGCGGTTTTACAATTCAGGCCAATTACACGTGGTCCAAGAGTCTGGATGCTATGCCTGTCGACTGGAACTCGCAGGGGCCGTTATACCCAAGCGCCAATTACGCCTATCCGTGGTATTTCAAGAACGCCGATCTGCTGGACCGAGGCCCATCCGACTTCGACCGCAGGCACCGCTTCGTTGGCTCTTTCGTATGGAAACTCCCGCTGATGACCGATGCCAGCCGCTTGGCACGGACGATCCTGGGAGGCTGGGAGTTAACAAGTCTGTTTCAGGCGCAGACCGGCGGACCACTGACCATCAAGGCTGGTAGAGATCAATCCCAGACCGGATTGACATTCGATCGCGCTCTGCTCAACGGATCGCCCTACGGGGCAGGCGGCTGCGTGAATGTGGCGCCTTGCGTGGAGTACTTGAACCCCGGCTCGTTCGCCCTCCCTACCATTGGCGGTTTCGGCGACGTGGGTAAAGGATTGTTGCGCGCTCCTAATTCCATCACATTGGATTCCGGCTTCTTCCGCACCATTAGCGTCAGCGAGCATTTTCAAATTCAATTGCGGGCAGAGTTCTTTAATTTACTGAACCGTGTGAACTTTAACAGCCCGACCAACAGTGTAAGTTCGGCGGGCTTTGGAAGCATCCGCGGCTCGAGCGATCCGCGAATCGGGCAACTGGCGCTGAAGTTGTTTTTCTAGAGCGGGACGTGACATGACATCGAAAAAAAACTGTTGCGGCGTTGCCTGACACGAGGGTCGAAGCGCTGGAGTGAAATCCCCCTTCCCCTTTGTGTCCATTGTCGAGAACGGTGCCCGCCGTCAAGGGTTGGCATTCGCCGCGCATCTAGTGATGCACTTCACTCATGTAACTCCAAGCGCTTGTGTTTTGGATGAGGAGATGCTTTTCCGGCTTTGCACGAGTTGGTCATAAAGGGCAGGGGCGGTGGTGACCGCTTGGTGGACGAGACGGTAGAGTAGCTTGCCTCGGCTTTTCGACGTGCGGCGGTTGAACCGAAATGTGAATTCATCCAGGTAGTAGGCCATGTGTGCCCGGCTGACCGCTCCCTGGTGCGTGCCCAGCAGCCAGCGCTGAAGAAGGGAGATCACCAGATGCACGTGCGGCATCAATTTGACAGCATCCTTGCGTTGCTTTCCGATGATGGTGGACTCACACTTGTAGTTCTTCTGTTCCAGTCCCTTGTAGCCCTGCCAGCCGTCGGTGTGAACTGTGCTGCCCGGCTCGATCGAGTCCACGACGAAGGAGGGCAGGCTGTTTGCCGAAGCGTTCTGGAGCGCTGACGTGGCAGGGGCGGCGAGTGAGCGCCGCCCCTATGCCGTAATCTCCGTCCCTACCGCGACTAAACGCAGATAGGATTGTCCAGTCATTTCCTGGATACTGCGCTAGTAGATCAGGTAGTTCTTTCTACGCTGAATAAAACGCAGCAGGCCGGGAAGTTCTTTCTGTCCAATCGCCGCTGGATCCTGGCCAGTTTCGATCGCCTTCAGTACGGCCAGGTTCCCAGTTAGTTTCTCATTTGCAGTCCAGGTCATCTTTCCAGGAAAGAGTTTCGCCAGCGCCACTCCCAGCTCAAGGCCGAACCCCGTGCTGCTGAAGGCTTGCCGATCTGTGATCACGAACCGCACGCCCTCAATCGTCTTCCGCGCAAAGTTGGAACTGCTTGGTTGGAATCGCGTGGGATAGACGCGGATGCCGGGAATCTGGCGTCCATTCAGGTACGCAGCCAGTTCCCGGCCGCGAATCCAGTCGGCGCCGATCTGTTCGAAGGGTGCGTCGGTACCGCGTCCCACCGAGTAGACCTTTCCTCCTTCGAGCATGCCAATTCCCGGGTAAAGAAGGGCCGCGTTCAGGCTCCTCATATTGGGCGACGGGTTTACCCACGGCAAACCGGTTGAATCGAACCAGTCGCCGCGCTGCCAGTTTTTCATTGCAACTACCCGCAGGTCGGCCTTGGGATGGAAATCGTCGTTTATCATTTGGGCTAATTCGCCCATTGTCATCCCGTGCCTTACCGGCATTACCGCACAGCCGATAAACGATTTCAGCTCCGGGTCAAGCATGGGGCCTTCCACGCGCGTACCGGTGATCGGGTTCGGGCGGTCGAGCACAATAAACGGAATTTTCCGTTTTGCGGCTTCTTCCATTGCGTTCGCCATGGTGCAGGTGTAGGTGTAGAAGCGCGCTCCAACGTCCTGAATATCGAAAACCAGAACATCCAGGTCGCGCAGCGTATCGTCCGACGGACGGCGATTCGCCCCCAGGTACAGGCTATAGACCGGAAGCCCGGACGACGCGTCCTTCGCGTTCGCTACGTTTTCGTGATCTTCCTTGCCCGCGATGCCGTGCTCTGGGGAAAACAGCGCCTTCAGGTTCACACCGGCGGCCAGCATCAGATCGATATTGCGCCGGCCGTCGCGGCTGAGGCCGGTATGATTGGTGATCAATCCCACGCGCTTGCCCTTGAGCGATTGAAAACCCTCCTCGCCCAATACATCGAGCCCGGTCAGGACATCGGCATTGCGCGCAGCGGGCTGCACGGCGGGCGGGCGCTGGCTTAGCACTACCGCACCGGGCGCGATGTCGACATTCAATCCCGCGGCAGCCATACTGGCGACGCGTCCGCGTAACGAAGTAATCGGCGGCCGGCGGTTGGGATGAACGCTGTTGGCCAGCAGGATTACAAAGCTGTTGGTCGCCGGATCTATCCAAAGAGACGTGCCGGTAAAACCGGTATGGCCGTAAGAGCCGACGGGGAAAAGTTCCCCCCGATTTCCCGAAAATGGGGAGGCGATATCCCAGCCGTAGCCTCGCAGTATCGGTTGATCGGCCGGAGATTGCGGCGATGTGAACAGCCGCACCGTCAGCGGACTGAAGATACGGACGCCTTCGCGTTCGCCCAGCCCCAACATCATGGTGGCGAATTTTGCCAGGTCGGCGGCCGTGGTAAAGAGTCCAGCGTGCCCGGCCACGCCGCCCATGTCACGTGTGGTTTCGTCATGGACGACGGCGCGCAACGGCGTTGAGCCCGCGGGCACTGCCTCGGTGGGTGCGATACGGCCTGCCAGCGATGCCGGCGGCCGGAACATAGTCTCCGTCATTCCCAGCGGTCCGAAGACCTTTGCCTGCGCGTATTCGGGCAAGGTTTGATTGCTGACCCGGCGGACAATTTCGCCCAGTAGTATGAAATTGATGTCGCTATAAACGAACTGCACTCCGGGCGGCGATACCGGCTTGTCGATCAGTGCTTTCTGGATTCCGGTGTCATAGCCATGCCACTCGGGTTTCAGGTCCAGATCGGGCCGCAAGCCGGAGAAGTGCGTTAGTAAATGTTTTAAGGTGATGTCGCTCTTGCCGCCTTGGTATTCGGGCAGATACTGCGTTACTTTATCTACCAACCGGAGCTTCCCCTCCTCCATTAGTTTCATCACGCACGAAGTAGTGGCTAGCACTTTCGTTAGCGAAGCGGCGTCGAAGATGGTGTCCATCGTCATGGCTTCCTTGCGCGGCACCAGCGACCGGGAGCCGTAGGCTTTCTGGTAGACAATCTGCCCGTTGTGCCCGACCATCAATACGGCTCCGGGAATCTGATCGTCCTGCACGGCCTGTTCGATGGCCGCATCCAGCGCCGGGCCGGCGGTGAATTGCCCTTGTGCGGTTAAAAGGCCGGCGCAAAGAAGTCCGGCAAGTAACATTAGCTTCACAGAAGCCTCTGTGCGATCTCTTCAAGGACGTGCGCCAGCTCGAAATCGCGCGCGGTAATTCCATCCGCGTCGTGGGATATCAAATCCACCGTCACGCGATTGTAGACGTTCGACCATTCCGGATGGTGATCCATTTTCTCGATAGCCGGGGCCGCGGCTGCAAAGAAGCCAATGGCCAGCGCGAAGCCGGGAAACTTGTATTCGCGATGTAGTTTTCCGCCGGCCAGCGTCCATTCCGGCAAGGCCGAAAGCCGCTGTTCAATCTCTTCCGTAGATAGTTTCATATTGGTTTACTCCACCGTGCCGCTATCATGTTTAGGATGTCACAGCCATTGCCTCGCTTGCGCATGAACCTGGATTTCATGCCGTCTCCGGTGGAAGATCGCCCGGGCCTATTGATCCGCGATTCGTTTCAGTACTCCGATGCGACGCTCATCATTCCGCCGGTGCTGGTGCAGTGCCTGCAGTGTTTCGACGGAAAGCAAACCGCGCTGGACTTGCGGGAGATGCTGGTCCGCATCACAGGTGAACTGGATGTCGGGAAAGTCGCGCAGCATCTGGCCGCGACGCTCAGCGGCGCCGGATTTCTGGAAGATGAATCGTTTGAAAGAATGAAGTCCGAGCGGCAGCGGGCGTTCGCCGAATCCCCGGTTCGCGAACCGTCGCACGCTGGCGCGGCCTACCCGGACAACCGCGAGGAGTTGCAGCGGACCCTTGCCGAATACATGACGGGAGGACCGCCTGAGGCAACTGACGGCTTGGTCGCCATTGCCGCGCCGCACGTCAGTCCATTCGGCGGATGGGAGACATACCGCGCCGCCTACAGCGCACTTGGCCCGCAACACAAAGACCGCACATTCATCATCCTAGGCACCTCGCACTACGGCGAGCCGGACCATTTCGGACTCACCCGCAAGCGCTTCGTCACGCCATTCGGGGAAGCCGTCACGGACATGGATCTTCTGGAACAACTGGCTACCGAACCCGCAGCCATCATGGAGGACTACTGCCACTCCGTCGAGCACTCAATCGAATTTCAGGTACTGTTTCTGCAGCACATCTACGGCCCGGAGGTGCGGATTCTGCCGATTCTGTGTGGTTCCTACGCAAACAGCATTTACCTGGGCGGGGCGCCGGAATCGAACGATGGGGTGAAGAGTTTTCTCGGCCGCTTGGGCGAGATCGCAGCGAAAGAATCGGAGCGGCTGCTTTGGGTGCTGGGCATCGATATGGCGCACATGGGCCAGCGCTACGGCGATGAGATCCATGCCTATGCCAATCGCGCGGAGATGCTGGAGGTGGCAGAGCGGGACCGCGGGCGCATCGATCGAGTGAACGCCGGCGATGCGAGCGGCTTCTGGGAGATGGTTCAAGAGAATCGCGACGATCTCAAATGGTGCGGATCTTCGCCGCTTTACACTTTTCTAAAAGCGAATCCAGGAGTGCGAGGAACTACCCGCGGCTATCAGCAGTGGAACATCGATGAAGGCAGCGTGGTCAGCTTCGCCGCGCTTTCCTTTACTGGCCGTTAACAGCAGCCAGCCAGTAACCGGGACGCGTCCGGACATTGTAACGTCCGGCCACATCCACGCGAATCGTGTGAAAGCCGCCTTCAATCTTGTTATCTGGATTGTAGGAGATTATGTATTGGTTATGAATTTCGCGCCCGATCTCGGTCACGGCATTTTCGAGTGACTTCTGGCTCACGAAGCCCATCTCGCGACCACCGGTGTACTTGGTGAAGACCTCCACTGGATTGTCAACGAAGATTCCCTTCACGTCGCGGAAGATCTCACCGATCAGCGGAACGAAGTTCACACCGTATCCCTGGCTACCCGTGATCTGCGCCGTGGTGGTGGGCGTATTCACCGCGCCGGCCGGAACGTGCCGTGCTCCCGGAGGAATAGGATCGGGGCGGGGAATACCGGGTCCGGTCATCGTCTCAGTGTAAAAGCGCGACATGTTGAGGGCGTAAACCATCACGTCATCGATTTGCGTGGTCGCCAGTGATTCGCGAAGTCTGCCTTCGCTGCCTTTATCGCGCGATTCGGCGATCAGTAACACGATCCGCCGCCGCTCTTTCGAGCGCGACTTCAGCATTTGGCTGGCCCGCTCCACCGCGTCGATCATCCGGCTGGTGGAACTCCCCGGTTTCAATTTCTTCAGTCCCTCTTGCACTTTGGTTGTGTCGCTGGTGAAATCCTGTAAGACCTGCAAGCGGTGGTCGAAACTCAGGATCGCCACTTCTCCCTGTTCGCCCGCCATCAGAGTGGTAAGCAGACTTCCAATCTTCTGGAGCTTGGGAATCACCGGTTCCACCTTCTGGTCAGCCTGAATCGCCACTACGAGGGAGATGGGCGCAAACGTCTCATCCACTTTGATCGTCTGCGGCTTGTCGTTATCGAAGAGCGTAAATTGGCTGGGCTTCAAATCGTGGACGTATTTGCCGTCGCGGTCGGTGACCGTTGTCGGCGCTACCACCACAGTTACGTTGGACCGGATGACGCGCTCGGCCGCGCCTTCCTGCGCGTAGACGGCAAATCCCGCAAGAGCCAGGATACCGGCGGCAGAAACCAGAGGACTTATGAATTGTGGGCGCATTCTATGGTGTGACGTCATTGGGAGGGCTAGAGTTTCGGATCAACTTCATGGTGTTCCGTCTTGCCGCGCAACAAATCAACCACATGCGGCACTACATCAATGATCGCATTTAATGACTCTACCGCGCCGCGCGGCGATCCCGGCAAGTTCACAATCAACGTTTGGCCGCGGGTTCCGGAGACGCCTCTTGAAAGTATGGAGGTCTTCGTGGAGCTGCGCCCGCTCATTCTCATCCATTCGCCGAACCCCGGTATTTCGCGCTCAATCACCGCACGCGTGGCCTCAGGCGTTACGTCGCGCAGGGCCACTCCGGTGCCGCCGGTGGTGAAGATTGCCGCAGCGCCGCCGCTATCGGCCACCTCCGCCAGCCGCCTGGAAATCCACGCCGCATCATCGGGCATCACCTCGGACTCTACCGCCCATCCCAGCTCTTCCAGGCGCGCCCGTACCGCCGGACCGGAAACATCCCGGCGGGTACCCGCGTGCGAAGAGTCGCTGATGGTGAACACCATGGCAGAGTGCGTCATCGCTTGAAATCTCCCGTCATCGCTTGAAATCTCCGCTTTTGCCGCCCGTTTTTTCTAAAAGATAAAGATCCTGAATTTCGATCGATTTATCCAGCGCCTTCGTCATGTCGTACACCGTCAAGGCCGCTACAGCCGCCGCGGTCAGCGCCTCCATCTCCACTCCGGTCTGCCCGTTGGTACTCACCGTGGAAACAATTCGTACTCCTTTTGTTTCCACGCGCACATCCACATCGGCGTGGGACAGCATCAACGGATGGCACAAGGGAATCAGCTCCGAAGTTTTCTTTGAGGCCATCACACCCGCGATCCGCGCTATTTCCAGCGGATTCCCCTTTGGATTCTCCGGCAGCTTCTTCAGCACCGACGGACGAATCTTCACGAACGCGTGCGCCCGGGCAGTCCGCTGCGTCGTCTGTTTGGCGGAGACGTCCACCATGCGCGCCTCGCCCGCTGAATCGTAATGAGAAAGCTTCTTCACTTGGCCAACACTCGCATCAGATCTCCTGCCGCCCACGATTCCCGTTCCGGCTCGGCTACCAGGAACGCATTTGCTCTCGCCATCGCTCCCACATCTCCGGAGCCCTGCCAGCCGGTAGGTGTTATCTGCGATCCGTCAATGCTCAGCACTGCCGGAAGAAAGCGGGTGAGGCCCGGCCGATGCCGGAACTCGCGGGTCAAGCGTGCCTGCAATAGGTGCAGCGGCGATTCCGAAGCACCGCTGAGCAATGCAACCGCCGCCCTTGCGAAAAGTTCAAAAGTGATCATCGTAGACGCGGGATTCCCGGGCAGGCCGAAGAAGAACTTGCCGCCAGCACGTCCAAATACCAGTGGTTGCCCAGGCTGAATCAGCACGCGGTCGAAGAAAAACTCGGCGTCAAATTCGGCGAGTACCTTCTCGACGATGTCGTACTTCCCGGCGGAGACTCCTCCCGATAGCAGCAGCAGATCCGCTTGCAGACCGAGTGCGATGGACTCCCTGGTGGCTTTATAGGTATCGCGGGCTACAGGCAGAATCAAAGCACTTCCACCTGCACGCGCCACCTGCGCGGCTAGCGACGCGGAATTCGAATTCCGGATCTGGTGCTCCATTGGCAATTCGTCAACGTCCACAATCTCATCGCCTGTTGCCAGAATTGCCACGCGCGGCTTACGGTAGACGGGCGCGAGGGTCCGGCCGACGGTGGCCAGCATCGCGAGGCCCGCGTAGTCGAGCCGCGAACCGGCGCGAAGAACAACGGACCCTCGCGGTGACTCGCACCCCCGCAAATTGATAAAGTCGCCGGACTTTACGGGGCGGTCTGTGGTGATGGCCGCGCCTTCGCCTGTGATGTGCTCCACCATGATGATCGAGTCGGTTCCGTCGGGCACCGGAGCGCCGGTCATGATTTCAACTGCTTCCCCAGCCTGGACCGCGCCTTGAAAACGGTCGCCCGCGCGCACTTCCCCAATCACTCGGACACTACCGGGAAAATCGGCGGCCCGCACCGCAAAGCCATCCCGAGCCGAACGCGCCAGCGGTGGATAGTCGCGATCCGCCAGGATGTCTTCGGCCAATACACGGCCCGCGCAGTCATGCAGCGCCACCAGTTCCGCGGGTGGCAGTACACGCCCAGCGCGGACCTCACGCAGCACACACTCTCGCGCCCCGGAAAATTGCAAAGTCGCCACATGTCCATCTTCACATGGCTTTCAGCGAAAGTAAGCGATACCCGCCAGGAGTCTGCCGGAATGAAATCTCCACCTGCCGGGTGTCAGCGAGTCCTTTGCGAAGCGGATCGAGTGAGCCTGTCAGTGCAAAGTACATGTCAGCACAAATCATGGATGTTGCGCGGCGTTTGGAAGCCGGCGAAAGCAATTGCGAGCGGATTTGGGGCAGGTTCTCGTGTATCAGGCGGGCTGCGGGCAGACTGCGGCTCGAAAGAGCTTCGAAACGTTGCGGGTAAGACACATGATCCGCCATTCAGCCGCGATCTTTTCGCGCCTTCGGAACGAGAAGTCTCGCAAATCGCCGCCGATCCCCGATCTGCCTAAAGCATTTTCAGAATTAACGTACAGCGTTGAATTGGAATCTCCGTTCCCTAACGGTCGCGGCTCGGAAACGCTACGCTGACGGGCGCCAGCAAGCGGACTCGACAGTAATCCTGAAAATGTTGTAAACACCGATTCCAGCACTGCTCTGCGCATTTCGTAGACGGCGTGCCCGGCGGCGGTGCGTAGCGTGTCGCGAGTGGTTTCGACCGCGCTCCTGGCCGCCGGTTTAGTTCTTTCACCGCCAACGCCCGCTGGTTGTGGACTACTGCGCCGGTTGTTGGGCAGCGGAACTCTCGTTAGCTGTCCTTTGTGCGCTGGCATCTCGCTTCAAATTCTGAAATTTCGCAAAAGCTTGCCTGGCTTTACCTTCGTCTCCCATTCGACGGTAGATGCGGCCGAGAGCATAATGTGGTCCCGGATATAGGGGATCCAACGCAACGGCGCTCTGCAACTGATCGATCGCCTTTTCCAGCCTGTTCTGCCGTTCCAGCAACACCCCGAGCCGGTAGGCGATTTCGGGAGACTTTGGATTGTACATAAAAGCCTCCCGCAGGTACGGCTCGGCCTCCGCGGTTTGTCCCATCTTCATCAGAAGAATTCCGAAATTCAAAGGCGGCCAGCCGGATTTCTTCGGTGCTTCGCGATTCAATCGAACGGCCTGACTGTACACTTCGGTGGCTTCTTCCAACTTGCCGACGGCCTCAAGCGCAAGCCCCAAATTGTCGTAACCCTTTGCGGATTTTACGTCGAGTGCAATCACCTCCCGCAATTTAACAAT
This sequence comes from Acidobacteriaceae bacterium, assembly GCA_025360145.1. GTDB lineage: Bacteria > Acidobacteriota > Terriglobia > Bryobacterales > Bryobacteraceae > JANXXV01. Next base: position 40,142 of record JANYCV010000437.1, on the reverse strand, counting down.
AGCGTCCGAATATCGACGGTCGTCATAATCCAGGCGCGCTTGCCAATAGATATACAACGGGTTTTTGGGCTCGCCCCTCGAAAGGTTTACCAGTTCCGCGCGCGCCCAATCCGGGTGCTTCATCGCGATATACGCCATAGCCAGAGTGAAGCGGTCGCCTGGAGCCAACGGACGAATCGCTTCCGCCTTTTTCAGCGCGACCGCCGCATTCAGATACTCTCCATGCAAGAAAAACACGCTTGCGGCCAATTCCAGCAATTCCACCGGCCGCGGCAACCGCTGGATTTCGTTGACCAGCACGCGCTCCGCATGGACGTAATCGCTCTTATCCAACGCCCCTTCTATTTCCAGTTTCGTGACATTGGACAGCGGCGCTTCGCGCAGCCTCTGTTTCAGAAGAGATGGTTCCGGACTGTCGATCACGGTCTGGGCGGCGGCGTAAACGCCGAACAGAATGGCGAGGCTCGGTAATCGGCCCATCATGGCTGAGAAGACTGGAGCTTGCGCTGCAGGCCCAATGCTGCGGCGCTCTCGGGCGCCACGGCTAATTCCCGGCTGGTTTCGTCGATGGCTTCCTTGGTGCGCCCCTGCCCCGCGAAGATGAAAGAGAGCGCCAAGTGCGACCCGGCCAGCGTGGGATCGGCCTCCGCTGCCTTCCGGAAAGCGTCGATCGCGCGATCGGTGTGCCCTTGAATGATTTCGTTTTCACCGAGTACTTGATAAACTCTGGCGGACGCAGGATTCACTTGCTTCATACGCTCGAAGCACGATGCCGCGAGCTTTTGATGCGCTCTGGCGAGCTGATAGATGGGCTCCGGGTCCTGCGGGTGAGCGTCGCTCACGGCCGTGCGCTCGTCGACTGCACTCAGAAGATCGCCCGTGCGCTCATAGGCCTGGGCCAGTGCGATGCGAGCGCGAGTGTTTTCAGGGAGAAGCTGGACGGCACGCGCCAGTTCAGAAACGGCTCCGCTGTCCCTGCCTACGGCAAGCAGGCTGATTCCCAACAGATAATGCGGCGCGCCGTAGTCCTCCTCGAGACCGATGGCTTCCCGGAACCGGGCGATCGCGCGATTGTGTTCCGACTTCTGTTGATAGACGATCCCGAGATTGTTGAGCACGAAAGATGCTTTGCCGCCCTTGGCGATTAAGTCGAGGAGACACTTCTCGGCCATGTCGAGCTTGCCGGCTTTTTGCGCTTGCACACATGTCTCGAACTGCTGTTCCAACTGTGGCGGCAGCGCGGATGTTTGCGCGCGCGTCGTGGCGGCAAGCCCCAGGCCTAACGCAAACAACCGGATGCGGGCGTTCGTCATCATTTCTCCCTTTTCGGGAAGGCAGCATGCTCGATGTCGGCTTTCGAAAGCTCTTGGAACTTGTGGAAGGCCTGTTCAGCTTCCTGGGCGCGTCCCAGCCGTTGGTAGGCGCGGCCGATCAGCGCATAAGCCTGCTTCATATCGGGACTGATTGAGATCGCCGCAGCCAGTTCTCTCGCGGCCTCGTCATCTTGCTTCAGACGCAAGAGCGCGTCTCCGAGCGCGAAGCGCGCCGCCGCCGAATCGGGTGCTGTTTTCAATGCCTTTCGGAAAAAGCTTGCGGCCATTTGAGGCTCCTGTCGAAACAGATAGCATGCGCCGAGTCCGTATAACGCATTGTAATTGGACGGATCGGCCTTCTCCACCTGCGAGTAAAAAGAAATGGCTTGTTCGTATCGCGCCTTGTAGCGGGTCAGGTCTCCCAAAGCAATGAGCACCGGCAGGGAACGCGAGTCCAATTTAAGGGCGGCGAGATATTCCTTCTCCTCGTTCGCGGAATCCTCACGGGCGTGATAGAACTCCGCCAGCAATTCGTGAACCCTCGCCGAATTAGGCGCGAGCCGGTACAACCGCTGCAACTCTGTTTGCGCCAGCACGCCGCTGAGCTTGCCCATATAGTAGAGGGCCTCGATGTTTCGAGGATCGAGATTGAGGGCGTTGCGCAAGTCCGTGTAAGCCGGCGCAGAGTGACCCTGCCCCATGTGCGCTTGCGCCGAGAGAACCAGCGCCTGCGTGGAATCCGGGTGCTTCGCCAGAAAAGCTGACGTCAGTGTGGTTGCTTCGGCAAAGTCCCCTCTGTTGAGCGCGCGGATGCTCTGGTCGAGGCCATCTTGCTGCGCGCTCGAGAGGTGATCGAAAAATATCACGCCGAGCATGGCGGTAAAGCGAATCAATACGGCCGCACCTCAATGGTTCTCATCAACAGGTCCAGTCTCTTCTCGCGCTCATTCTGCAGTTGCTTCACGCGGACGGTTTGTGCAGCGGTTCGATCATCCTTTGTTCGGGAATAGAGGATCAGCAGGTTCGTATTCGCAAGATAATTATTTGCATCGAGATCGAGCGCTCGCTGCAACTCGCGGCTAGCGGAGCCGTAGTCGTTTTGCCGGGTATACACGAGCCCGAGTTCGGCGTGGGCATCCGCGAAATCCGGCAGCAGCCGCACAGCCTTCTGAAGGTGCCCCGATGCCGTTTCCAGATCTTGGTCGATCTTCGCAATGCGGCCCAGATAGTAATGCGCTCCCCCCGACGCCTCAGGGCTGCCCGTAACGGCCTGCATTTCGCGCTTGGCTTCGTCGTATTCGCCGGCATAAAAATACGCAGCGCCAACGGCGAATCTGCCGCGCGGATCCTTGGGGTTTTTCAAGGCATATTTCTGAAAATAAGGAACCGCCTCGCTTGGGTCGTGACCCTGTAAGGCAACCAAGCCCATGGCGTAATGAGTATACGCGTTTTCAGGCTCCAACTCGATGGCTTTCAGCAACGAACTTTTCGCGTCGATCGGCACGTTCAACTGCATGGCAACCACGCCGAAAAACAAGTGGATTTTCGGGTTATCCGGGTCCAGGTCACGGGCCTGTCCAACGTAACTTAAAGCTCCTTCCAGGTCGCGCTGCTTGTATGCCACGCGAGCCAGGTCCAGCAGGGGCTGTACCGATGGAACCTGGTTTCTTGCCGAATTTGCATAGAGCAGCCGCGCCTGGTCCCATTGCCCGAGCCGCTCGTAAATTTCCCCAAGCCGCCGGACAACTGGCGCCGGGGCCAGGTTCCTGTGCACCAAACCTTCGAGTAGCGGCAGCGTGAGATCGTCGGTTCCGCGCTTATCGAGCACGGCAAGAATGGCGGATGCATGCTCCTCTGAGAAATCCGGTTTTTCAACCAAAGTGCGAATGACCGCTGCAGCGTCATTTACGTTATTCAAACCCGCCAGGGCGGCCGCCTCAAGAGCGAGCACTCGCGAGGTCCGCGTTTCATCCGCAGGCAGTTGGCGGAGCAGCTTCAGCGACTCTGAAAAAGATCCCCGCCATTCCAGAAGAAGCGCGAGCTGATATCGGCTCTCGACGGAACGTGCGTCCACTGCCAGGGCGCGCCGGTATATATCGATGCCCTTTGCTATTGCCCCTTCGTCACGCTCGGTATTCAGGGAATACAGTCTGCCCAAATTAAGGTACGCCCCGGTGGACGCCGGCGCCAGCCGGATCGCACTCCCGAAGTTCGATTCCGCGGAAGCATAGCGGTCTTCTTGCGCATCGATAATGCCGAGGAGGTTGTGCAACGCGGCGACTCGCGGTTGGCGGTCGAGCAGCGCCTTCAATCGCGTGCGCGCCCCTTGCAAATCGCCACTGGCAATCTGCTCCTGGATGGCGACGATCGTCTTATCCCCTGGCGGGATCGCTGTTTCTCCGCAGCCCAGGCTAGCCGCCACAACTAATAGAACCCTAACCTGGAGCGGAGAGAAAAGTCCGGTCAAAAATCTGATTGACACGATAGTCAAACCGACATTATAATATCACAACTTGTGTTTTCGGCAAACTATCTAAAGAGTACGGCGATTTGAAATTTAAAGTAGGGGAGAAACATGATACGCCATAGCCGCTTCGTGTTAGGTTTTATAACGATTCTGCTTTTTCCTGTCTTGACGTGGCCTCAAAGCCAGAACAGTTCCCTTAGCGGTACGGTTACCGACGCTTCCGGAGCCAATGTTCCCGCAGTGGAGCTCGCGTTGACTTCGCTCCAGAGAAACACCACTGCGAAGACGGTAGCGAACTCCGAAGGGCTGTACTCATTTCCGAACCTTGAACCGGGAAATTATGAACTCAAGGCCGGGGCGAAAGGATTCCGAAACTACCTTCAGAAGGGCATCACGCTGAGTGTAAATCAATTGGTTCGAGTCGATGTGAAGCTGGAAGTCGGTATCGATGTACAAACACTGGAAGTGGTATCCAATGCTTCGCCGCTCAACTTCGATAACGCGGTCCGGCAGGAAGGGATCACGCCAGCAACATTGAATGAGCTTCCTCTCATTGTGGCTGGCGGGCCCAGGAATTCGGCGCAGTTCGCCGTTCTCATGCCCGGCGTCACCACCGGAGGCGGAAACAACGCTTTCGACGCGCGCATCAACGGCGGGCTTCAATCGGGCGATGAGGCCATCATGGATGGTGTGAGCATGCAGGAAGGTACCATGGCCCAGAGCGGAATGGTGGCCTTCGCCGACTTCCGCATGACCCCCGATATGGTGAGTGAGTTCAAGGTAATCACGTCCAGTTACGAGCCTGAATACGGCGCCTCGACGGGTGCGCAGATCATCGCGACAACAAAATCCGGCACAACGGAGTTTCACGGAGGCGTCTTCGAGTACTTGCGCAATAAGTCTTTGAATGCGACGCAGTTCACGATTGACCGCAAACCGGGCGATCAGCGGCCGAAAGATAATGAACACGAGTTCGGCGGTTTTCTCGGCGGGCAAATCAAGATTCCGAAGATCTATAACAGTGACCGGTTCAAAACATTCTTCTTTACGGATATCGAGTTTTTCCGGATCGCAGGCGGCGCTAACCGTCCAACGCTATCCCTTCCGTCTCTTCTGGAGAGAACGGGCGACTTTTCCGACTGGAAGGACGCGAGCGGACAATTGATACCGATTTACGATCCGCGGACGACGCGTAATAATCCTAATTTCAACGCGAATGCTGCTTCCGGACCGAACAACCTGCAGTTCCTTCGCGATCAATTTATGGGCTGCGACGGGCAGCGTCCGAACGTGATCTGTCCGAGCCGGATCGCAAATTCGCTGGCGAGGGGCTGGTTCAAGTTCCTGCCCACCCCGACCAGTTCCGGACCACTGAACAATTACCTGGTGGCCACACCGGTTCCGGACTCCATTCTCGCGGGCGCGGACCACTACCTTGGCAAACTCGACCAATATATCGGCACCAAGGATCATATGGCCCTCACCATCTGGCGGCAAACTACACCGGCAAAATTCAACTCTGTTCTGCCGCTGCAACTGGCCAATGAAACCTTCTCAGACCCGCAAGACTCCTGGGTGAACCGATTCAACTGGGATCACACGTTTAGCCCTACCCTGCTGAACCATTTCGCGACCGGGTATCTGAACCGGAACGAAGGTTATGGCAGTGTCGATTTCCAGGCCGCCGGCGAAATTCCGCAGATTCCGGGTGTGGTCAGTCATAACTATCCTCCGCAGATCAACTTCAGCGATGGTTTCACCACATACGGCCAGGGCGCCGGCCTGAACGCCGGAAACGTGACGACGAGGCCTTCCTACATCACCAACGACCTGGTGACGTGGGTCCGCGGCAAGCACACCTTCAAATTCGGCGGTGAGTTGCGGAAGCTGGGGCAGAACTTTCACAGCAACGGCAATGAATCCGGCAACTTCAACTTCTCGCGGACACAAACCGGTTTGCCGGAAATCCCTAGCGGCAGCCCGATTGCGAGCTTCCTTTTGGAATCCGTTGATAGCGGCAGCGTCAGTCTTCGGACGGTCAGTTCCTGGTATGCCCGGCAAAGCGCGTATATCTTCCACTTCGGCGATACGTGGAAGGCCACTCAAAGGCTGAGCATCAATTACGGCGTCCGGTATGACAAGTTCACCCCATCGGTGGAAAAGTACAACCAGCTCTCCTTCTTTGACTTCGGGCCGAATCCGTCAGCGGGTAACCGGCCAGGGCGGCTTGCTTTTGCGGGCGATAAATATGGAGCCGCGAGCGCGGGTGTCCGTAAGCCCGAGCAAGATTGGAGCGCAGGTATCGCCCCGCGCTTGGGTATCGCCTTAGCGGTGGACGATAAAACTGTAGTCCGAGCCGGCTTCGGTCTGTTCTACACGCAGGCTTTCTATCCCGGCTGGGGCGGTGGGATGAGCCTCAACGGATTTAACAAAGACCAGAGCTTTTCCTCAACCGGCCTCGGGTCTCTCGATCCGGCTTTTATCCTGAACCAGGGTTTCCCGCAGAACTTCACCCGCCCGCCGTTTATCGATCCGGGCGCCCAGAACGGGCAAGGCATTCTGTATCGTCCCAAGGACTCCAACCGGCTGTCGTACTCGCAGCAGTGGAACCTCTCGATGGAGCGCCAGATGGGCGGCAATACAGTACTCAGCGCCGCTTACGTGGGAAGCAAGGGAACGCGTCTGCCATCCCAAATCGGTCCGATCAACGCGCTGGATCCCAAGTTCCTCAGCCTGGGTCCGAAGCTGAAAGACCAGTTCGGTCCTAACGATACTTCGCTGAATGGCGTGCCCGTGCCGTATCAGGGCTGGTCACAGCAGATGACCGGCTGTACGCCGACGGTGGCACAGGCGCTGCTTCCGTTTCCGCAATACTGCGACGGGCTGTTCGGCCTGAATGAGAACCTGGGCAGCTCCACCTACCACTCTTTGCAGTTGAAGGCCGAGAAACGCTACAGCGCGGGCCTGTACATGCTGGCCGCGTATACACACTCAAAGCTGATCACAAGCTCAGGAGGAAATACACAATCCGGCGCGAACCAGTGGAGCGGGCAGACCGGCGTGATCTCACCCTACGAACGGAAGCGGAATAAAGCCCTGGCGTCCGACGATGTGCCGGACGTGTTCTCCCTCGCCATGGTTTACGAGCTGCCGTTTGGGCACGGGAAGCGGTTCATGACTTCCAAAGGCTTGATAGACAGAGTTCTGGGCGGTTGGGAGGTGACTAGCACCGTCAAGATTTCCGCTGGCACTCCGCTTTTCTTCCGATCCGGCACCTGCAACGTCCCGGGCCAATTCCGGGTGGCGTGCCTACCGACGCTTTTGCCTGGCAAATCCCCGTTTGCGCAGGATAAGGGCAGCTTCAATCCGAACCTGCCGCTGTTCGATAAGAATGCGTTCCAACCTGATTCCGATTTCAACTTCTTTTACGGGAAAGGCGAGCGCATCACCAACTATCGCGGATTTTCCTTCAAGAATCAGGATTTGGCGCTGGTGAAGAATACGCACATCACCGAGCGTATTAACTTTCAAATAAGGGCGGAGGCGTTCAACGCCTGGAACACGCACAACTTCACTTGTTCCGGATTTTGCACCTCTCCGTTCGATTCCGACATCTCCAGTGCGAATTTCGGCAAATTTAACGGCAACGTGACCTCGCCCCGTAACATACAACTCGTCGGTAGATTTACTTTCTAACGGCGCTGCCACAGGGGCCGTTGACCCGGCCCCTGTGCTCACCTATGCCCGTCCGGGAGACGCGGCTGCTATGCCTCAGGTAGAGGCGAGAGAATTCATTCTAAAACCGGCAGTTGTAGCCACCCTGAAGCGGCTAGATTTCTAGCCCGCAAGCAGTTGTAGCGGAATCAATTGACGGATTTCATCGAGGCGCCTGTCACACGGGCACCCGTCTATTACCGCCTGAAGCGTGATCGCGAGAGTGATCGCGAACGAGCGATTGTCGGGAAACTGCACGCGAAGGCCCAGGCGAAGAAGCCGGGAGTGAACGTGAAATGACGTGACATGCCGGGCGCCGCGGCGGCTAGTCTATACGCCTCGGAAACGGCATGTGCCATCTTGCTTGTTGCTGCGACATGCCGCGATTGTTTTTCCCCGAGGTACAGAAGAAATTCACCGGTGACCTTATCATAATGGGGAAGGCCAATGAGAAATATCCGGATTGAATTCGAATGAAGCTCTCCCGCCGTCAACTGTTATCGCTTACCGCCGGAGCCGGAGCGGTGAGCCTGCTGAAGGGAAGTACGGCAGCGTCTCCACTCTTTGAGGAAATTCCACCATCGGCCAGCGGCATCACGTGGGTCCACGATAACGCGATGTCGGCCAAGCGGTATCTTCCGGAGACACTGGGCCCCGGCTGTGCGTTTTTCGATTACGACAACGACGGGTGGATGGATATCTATCTGGTGAACAGCGGGCGATGCGATTTCTTTAAACCGGCAACGCCGCTGCGAAATGCTCTCTACAGGAACAATCGCGACGGCACATTCACGGACGTGACGGAGAAGGCCGGAGTGGCGGGTGGGACCTTTGGGATGGGCGTTGCCATTGGCGATTATGACAATGATGGCTGGCCCGATATCTTCGTGACCTCGTATGGAAGTTGCATTCTGTACAAAAACAATCACGATGGCACGTTCACGGATGTGACGAACAAGGCCGGGCTTGAGACGCCGGGCTGGACAACGAGCGCGGTTTGGTTTGACTACGATAACGACGGCAAGCTGGATCTGTTTATTTGCAGCTTCGTGGATTACGGCAAGACCGAACACCTTTCGTGCGGCGACAACAAGTTAGCGCGGAATTATTACTGCATTCCACGGGCCTTTAAAGGGACTACGAGTTTCCTCTACCACAACAACGGCGATGGGACTTTCACGCAGGTTCAAATGGGAACTGACATCGCGCGCGCGATGGGCAAGGGGCTGGGCGTGGTGGCGACGGATATCAATAACGATGGTTTGATGGACCTGTTCGTTGCGAACGACACGGTGCAGAACTTTCTGTTCGTGAATCGCGGCAAAGATAAGAGCGGGAAATGGCAATTCGAGGAAATGGCGATCGCGGCCGAGGTGGGGTATAGCGAAAGCGGGCAACCGCGGTCGGGGATGGGGGTTGACGCGGCGGACGTCTTCGGAAGCGGCTATCAGGACCTGTTTGTTGCGAATGTCGATCAGGAGATGTTCTCGCTCTACAAGAACCAGAAGAACGAGACGTTCCGTGACGTGGCGCATGCCAACAGCGTGGCGCAGTCGACTCGCTTGCTTAGTGGATGGGGGCTGAAGTTTTTCGACTACGACAACGATGGAGCTGTTGATCTGATCCTGGCGAACGGCCATCCGGACGACATGATCGAGAATTATTCGGCACAGGTGAAGTACAAAGAGCCCATTCTGTTGTTCCGTCAGGACAATGGGAAGCTGCGAAACGTAAGTAGTGAAGCTGGTCCGGCGTTCAGGAAGTCCTATCCAGCGCGCGGGTTGGCGATCGGTGATTTTAATAACAATGGGCTGATGGATATTCTGATCGCGACCAATGGCGGTGCGCCAGTATTGTTGCGGAATCAGGCCGGAAGTGGTAATCATTGGCTTGGGCTGAAGCTCGAGGGCGTGAATTGTAATCACGATGCGATTGGGGCGAAGCTCCGTTGGTCGGCGGGTGGGGTGATCAGGTCGCGATTGAAGAATAGCGGCGGGAGTTACTTGTCTTCTAGCGATCCACGGGAAGTGTTGGGTGTCGGGAAAGTTGAGAAGATTGAGTGGGTCGAGATTACCTGGCCGAAGCCGAGCGGTAAGGTGCAGAAGATTGAGAATCCGGCCATGGATCGGTACATGACGGTGAAGGAAGGTTAGCAGCAGTCGGCTCCGGGACCGCTTCTTGAACGGAGAATGACGAACCACTGCGCCGATCGAATGGCGGCTTCGATTTTCCACCCCTGCAGCTACGGTGACAGGGAGTTGAGGCTGATTCAGGATAGCCGGTAGCTAAACATATTGACCTTCCGATGTCCAAGAATCGATTTCTCATCCAACTGAACGCTGACAATCCTCTCAATCTATCCCTGGCAGCCTCCCAAGCCGGCATAGCCGGAACCAAACAGGCCGAAAGCGCCGAAAGTGGGAGCTTCTCACAAAATGTATTGGAAGGCCCGCGAATATTGGCCGCGAAGCGAGCCGCCAAGAATATTCTGCCAGGAACTCGCAGAATCCAAATGGAGAGGTTCTAGATATGCCACACCACCTGACGCTTGCCCAAATGAGCGCACACATCCGTGCGCGTAAGCTGTCGCCGGTGGAGCTTGTCCGTTCGCACCTCAAACAGATCGAGCGGCACAATCCGCAACTCAACGCCTTCGTCAGCATCCTGGCCGAAGAAGCGCTGGCTGCGGCACAGCAGGCCGAAAGGCAGATCCCCGGCGGTCTGCTTCACGGCATCCCGATCACCATTAAGGACAGTTTCGATCTGGCCGGCCATCCCACTCTCTGCGGCAGCCGCTACCGTCTGAATCATCGCGCCGCCAGCGATTCCTCCGCCGCTGGCCGTCTCCGCGCAGCCGGCGCTATCCTGATCGGCAAGACCAACTGCCCCGAATTTCTGAACAGCTACGAAACCGACAACTACACCACCGGGCGCACGAACAATCCGTGGGATCTGACGCGCACTCCGGGCGGTTCCAGTGGTGGCGAAGCCTCGGCCATTGCGTCGTTCATGTCGGCGGGCGGTGTGGGCAGCGACGGCGGTGGTTCTCTTCGAGTCCCGGCGCACTTCACCGGAATCGCTGCGTTAAAGCCGACGCCCGGACGGGTGTCGGCCGCCGGTCACTATCCTCCGCTCTGCCATCCGGCAGGTCTGCTGTCAGTGGCAGGGCCAATGGCCCGCAATGCAACCGACCTGCGCCTGCTGTTTCACGCACTGGCAGGCTACGATCCAGCGGACCCTTTCGCCGCCCCCGTTCCCATTCGCCAGCCGAATCTTTCCGGCATTCGCGTTGGCGTCGCGGAACAATTTTACAACGTGCCCGTGCAGGATTCGGTGAAGCGGGCTGTCCGCAAGGCAACTGCGGCACTTACTGAATTGCGAATTCCGGTAGAAGAGTTCATGCCGAAAGGCCTGGAGCGCGGCCCGAATTTGTGGTGGTTCTTCTTTGGGGAATTGCCCGCACCGTTCACGCGGGAGATCATCGCCAGCGATCCAGCGAAAGCGCATTGGACTGCTGCCGAATTTCTGAACACAGTATCCGAGGAGCCGGTCTCCGCCCGCACCGTCGTCGAAAATCTGGCCGCGCGGGATGCGATGCGAACGTCGCTATTGATGCAGATGCAAGACTATCCGGTGCTGCTGATGCCACCTTGCGGAGTTACCGCGTTTCATCACCGCGAACGGCTTTGGCAGACCGCCACAAAGCCGATCGGAGTGTTTCAGGCGATGATGCCGTCGACGCCATTCAATTTACTGGGACTGCCGTCCGTAGTCATTCCGTTCGACATAAGCGACGACGGATTGCCGGTTGGGATTCAGTTAATCGGACGGCCCTACGAAGAGGAGACGCTGCTGGAAATCGCGGTGCGGCTGGAAGGCAAGGCGCCCGAATTCTCACCGCCGGGTTACTAGTTCTTCGCCAGCTATTCGGTCTCCCGAACATGTTTCAACCGTGCGGCAAGTTCCGGTGTCAATGTCGCTTCGGCATCGGAGGTAATCAAGCCAGCGGCATCCATCGACTTCATGTGAATCTGATCCTTCAGCCGATTGGAACTGAGCTTCGTCCGAATTAAGTCCAATATGGGAATTACCAGCACGTCTTTTCCGTTAACGTGTTTGAGATCCGGCCTGATTGGAGGAACCTTTTCTCCACTGAACACTAGATGAACGGCGTTCCGAGCGCTCTCAGTTGGTCCGTAGATCAACATATCGACCCCGGCAGCATCAGTAAACCGGAATCCGTCCGTGCCCGCAGTTTCCTTAATACGTTCCAAATCGGAGCGGCTAACCACAAGATCAACATGTCGTGTCAGGGAAGTATGCTCGGAATTTGCTTCTTTAACATAATTCAGCACGGCAAGTCCACCGATTAGTTCATGAGGAATGTGCTGCGTGTTGAGGATGTCCGTGCTCTTATGCAACAAGCCAACCAAACCAAACAGCCGTTCTTCAAACAAGGTATTTACCCCGTTCCCTCCATTCGCTGCATCCGCAAGGAACTTTTCAAAAGTCAGCATGGCTACTCTTCCTTGCGCATCTTCCGGCACTCCCGGGCGGATGGTCAAGTTCGCTTTAGCAATCAAGCCGTCCATGCACACCTTGTTACATCGCCAGCCGGGGTCCGTCAAGTGTTCGGGAGAACGCGGCCCACTCCAGTTCCGTTGCCGGGTTGCGCATGGCCGCGACGGCGCCGGCGTGAACGGGAATACCTGGACCTATCGCGAATCAACGACTGGCCAGGAGTTTACCAAGCCCGTTAGCAGAAACATCGTTCACAACAGCCGCCATCACGCCCGGTTTCGCCGCTACCTTCCCGCTCGCAATCGGCCCAGTCCCGACACAATAGCCGCAGCTATCAAAGCAACTACCAGATCCGAAATCCTTCCCGTGAAATTTGCGCGGAAAGGATTTCGGCCGGGTGTCCGTGGATGGCGAAGATCTGCCGTACCAGGTCGCAGACCTGCTCACAGCCGCGTTCATAGAAGACCAGAATAGATGGGCCCGCCCCGCTCAGCGTACACCCTAACAACCCAGGTGCGCGCAGCTTCAACGCTTCCTCCAGGCCGGGCACAAGCTTCGCACGGTACGGCTGATGCAGGCGATCCTCCAGAGCGGTGGGGAAAGCGGAAATAGCACCCACCGAAAGTGCCGCAATCAACAACGCCGCGCGCTGAATGTTAAAGATTGTGTCTTGCTTACTGTATGTGTCGGGAAGCACCGACCGGGCCTGCACGGTGGGCAATGCATAATCGGGCACAATTACCGCAACCCGGAAGTGGTCCGGCATCTCCAGCCGTACCGCTCGTGCCACACCACCCGAATCGATCGCACTTGCGACGATGGAGCCCAGAACGCAAGCGGCCACATTGTCGGGGTGCCCTTCAATCTTTGCCGCCTCATCCAGAATGCGGTGCGGCTTCCAGCCGAGTCCCAGCAGATGGTCAGCAATCACTACGCCCGCCGTCAGGGCTGCCGCGCTGGAGCCCAGCCCCTTGCCCAGCGGAATCTGATTGTCGATGGCGAGTGTAATTGCAGGGAGCACGCCGCCCACGTCCTGTGCCACCGTGAGCGCAGTCTGCCAGATGAGGTTGTCCGGACCGCACGAAATGGAGTCCGCGTCCCGCCCGGACGCCGAGATGGACAGCGTTTCACTGGGTTCAAACCGGCATTCGAGAAACAAGTTCAGTGCGAGCCCAAGAGCATCGAAGCCCGGTCCCAAGTTGGCGCTGGAGGCCGGCACCCGAACGGTGGTCATCATTCGCCGATCGTAACCTTGCGGCTTTCGCGGCACGATGCGTAAATGCCGCAGACCACCTGCAATGCTCGATAGCCGTCAATGCCGGAAACCAGCGGCTGGCGCCCCTTGCGGATAGCGTCGCCGAAATCCATAAATTGCCGTTCAAACGGCGTCAGCGAAATCGCCATCGGATCGGACGCGCCGGAAGCCACCTCGCGATCGATGGGCGGCGGCTCGCCGGAATCGTTTTCAATGTCCCATGTGGTCAATTTATCGCCAGTGATGACGGCCGTTCCCTTCGTCCCGTGAATCTCCACGCGCTCGGAATACCCCGGCCAGAAAGCGGTGGCCGCCTGAATCACTCCCGTTGCGCCTGAGGAGTACTTGAGCAACGCATTCACCACATCTTCCGATTCGATCTTGTGCAGCGCGCCCAGTTGCCAGTGTCCGAATAGTTCCCGCACCGGACCGATGAGCCAGAGCAGCACGTCCACCTGATGCACAGCCTGGTTGATCAGCGCGCCTCCGCCTTCCGTCGCCCAGCTACCTTTAATAGGACGGCTGTAATACTCCGCCGAACGATACCATTTCACGTAGGCATCGGCTTGCAGAATCTTTCCCATGCGCCCCTCGGCAATCGCCTTTTTGAGGAATTGCGTGGAGTCGTCGAAACGATGCTGGCTCACTACGCCAAGCAATATGCCGGCCTTCGCTGCCACCTCAATCATCTTGTGCGCCGTCTCCACATTTGTGGCGGCGGGTTTTTGCACCTGGATGTGTTTTTTCGACGCGGCGCAAACTTCAATGACCTGCAGCCGGAAATCCGGGAAAGTGCAGAGGTCGACGTAATCCACTTTGGGATGGCTGCAGACCTCGTCGAATGTTTTTACAAACTCCGCGCCCGTCTGTTCGGCAAACCGCTTTCCGTTCGCCTCATTTATATCGGTACAGACCGTGACGTCGTACCCGATATTCTTGTATGCCTCAGCGTGTTTGTAAGAAATTGCACCGGTGCCTATGATTCCGACTCGCAACTGGAGTTCTCCTTGTCTGAATCCGCAAGTATAACAAGGGCGGCACGGTGAGGAGAACCGAAATTAGCGTATGCGCGAGATCTGGCGGGACGTAATACCGACCAGCAGCATAGCGAAGAGCATTAACATTTGAATCCAGACGGGCTGCAATGCCGATGTCGAACCCGGATCGCCGATCCCAGCGAAGGCCAGAGGCAGACAGCAGAGGAAGATAATGACCAGGATTTTTCTCATAAGCGTACCCCTATTATGTGCCAAATTCCGCGGATTGAAACACCTGTCCGGCTGATTTCTCACTTAGAATCTTGCTGATTTCTCACCTGGAGCAATGCAAGAGGTACTATTCCCTGGCCAAGTTGTACTAGAGTCCGTAACCCCAAATATGGGTAGCAGTCCTTCTCCCTCCGCCGGCGGTCGAAGCGGGGTTTTCTCGGCCGCCGGCGCTGTTCCAACAGATTGTCATTACGGATTGTCGGTGTGGCCTGGCGAGTAGGTGACCGTCACTGTATCGGTAGCCGATAGCCCGGCTGAGTTGGATACCATCAGTTGGAAGGTGTAGTCGCCTGCCGCGTCGGAGTAGCTCGGAACGGTCACAGTCGGGCTCGCCGTATCCGCTCCCACCAGGTTGGCCGTTGTGCCGAAGAACGGAACAAACGTCCAATGGTAGGTTACTGTGCCGCCACTTGGATCGGTGGAATGCGTGCCGTCGAGTTGAAACTGGGGGGTTCCGCTGATAAAATTCTTCGGCCCCGCAACCGCCACGGGAACACCGCCGCTTGGACTGCTGCCCAACACCATTGTCCCTAAGCCTTGACTGGAGAAAAGTGACGCCAAGCCGGCGATGCTGGTGGAAATTCCCGCAAAAGTAATGGAGGAAGAGGTGCCGGCGGGGGCCAGATATCCGGCCGAGATGGTGGCAAGCGCACCGGAAATGTCTCCAAACGGCGTGCTTGACGAACCACTGGCGACGCTGCCCAAAAACACGACAGCATTCCCGGGCTTCGCCGTCATCTCGACCCGGTCCACATTGACGGTATAGGTCCACAGTGTGGTAACCCCAGTTGCAGCGGAAGACGTAGGCAATGGGGAGCCCGGTGCTTCCGAAATGCCGGTGACCATTAAAGTCTTGGCGGCGGCGTTGTAGTTCAGTTGCTGGCGCAGTTCCATCGTTCCGCCGGTGAGTGCGGAAAGCAGCGATGCCGGGATATTCGGCGCGATGGTGGAGTCTACGTTCCCAATAGGAACAACGGACTCCAGCGACAACGATTTCAGACTGGGTGCGGCGGTGCCCGTCACGGAGGTTTGCCCGTAGGCAGTTATCGACGTGAAAGAGAACGTAAAAAACGATGCAAGAACGAAAGACGAGATACGGCTCATGAATAGATCTCCTTGTTTGCGGTTAGGCGGTTTATACTGCGTTTGCAAGTACGCGCCGAGCCTCGCGAGGGCAGGGCAGCATCAGCGTGAGTGACTGCAAGCCAACGGCTGACAATCATTCACGGGCAATTCAGTTTCGCTTCACCCCAGTGGTAGTGAAGCCTCTGAGAGTTCGAACACGGCAACCTGCCATGAGTTGCCTTTTTTTAATAAAGAATTTGGTAACGCGTGATATTTATCTGGACGTAAAACTTTAAGTGGATACCGGGCGCGTGTGTCACGGCGTCCGGAAAATATTACCGGCCACCGGAAAGCCTCCATGCAATCAGGGTACGCCGCGGATATGATGTCTGTACATTCCATGTTCCGCCTCATCGCCGTTCTACTCAGCTTCACGATGGTTCCGGTGCCTGCCCAGCAGCCGCAAAGCCGTATCGAAAAAGAACCGGAAGATATACGCCTTCCCAGCGGTAAAATGCAGAAGGATGAGATACTCAAGGCCGACTATGAAAAGTCCCTGGAAGATGCAGCGTCTCTGTTGAAGGCTGCCGAAGATCTGAAGATGGACCTTGAGAAAACCGGCCGCCACGTTCTTTCCGTCGGCACGCTGAAGCAACTCGATAACATTGAAAAACTGACCAAACGGATACGCTCGCGGCTCAAGAAATACTAGCGTGTGTTAGCCTGGGAATTCTCCGCCTATGACCTCGATACGCGAAAAGACGCAATTGATGAGTGCTTCTGAAATAGACCGGACCCTGGTCCGGTTGGCGCACGAAGTTCTCGAAAAAGCCGAGGATCTCCAGAAGCTTGCCTTCATCGGAATCCGCCGCCGTGGCGTCCCGCTGGCGCAGCGGATTGCCCAGAAGATTGCGGCCCTCGAAAACCTGCAAGTTCCGGTCGGTATCCTGGATATCAATCTCTACCGCGACGATCTCTCTACCGTCGGGGTCCAGCCGGTAGTGAATCCCACCGAGATCAACTTTCCGGTTACCGGAAAAGACATTATCCTGTTTGACGACGTCCTATACACCGGACGGACCATTCGGGCGGCGCTGGATGCTTTATTCGATCACGGACGCCCGGCCCGCGTGCAATTGTGCGTATTGATCGATCGCGGCCATCGGGAATTGCCCATCGAAGCGCGGTATGTAGGCCGCATGGTGCAAACCACACAGAATGAGATCATCGAAGTGAAGTTTCAGGAAATCGATGGCATGGAAAAGGTAATAATGGTAGAGAAGGTTAGGGGCTAGCTCCCGGTTGTCATGAAGTGGACTTCTCAGGATAAGTTTCGCGTTGGATTCGTTCTTCTACTCGTCTTTCCTTTGCTGCTTTGCGTGATCGCCGCCCGGACCACTTTGCATCTGATCGAATCGGCTGACGACGTAGCGCACACCAACGAAATCGAAAAGAAGCTCACCCGCCTGGTTAGCAAATTGAAGGACATTGAAGTTTCCGAACGCGAGTTCATTCTCACGGGCGACCGGAAGCTGCTGGAACAGTTTAAGCAGGGCCTTCCGGCGATTGAAAAACAGATCGCTGAGTTGAAACTCATGACACGCGAGAGCCATCGCCAGCGGGACTCGTTTGAGCTTCTGGAACCTCTGATCCCGCAAAAATTCGAAGAGATGCAGAAGGCGGTCCAGATCCGCGAGTCCGAAGGCGTTGCTGCCGCTTCGGCGGTGATACTCAGCGAAAAGGGTACCCGCGCCATGGACGACATCAACACTGTTGTGGAAGGGCTGATGGCGGAGGAAGCACGGCTGCTGAAGGAGCGCACCGCAACTCAGAGTAAGAACTTCCGGCGCACGATGTTTGTCTTCGCCGCGATGCTGGTTCTCAATGTCGTTCTCGTCTTGGCGCTATTCATACTCATCAGGCACGATGCCAACGAGCGCCGGCGGGAAGAAGAACGGATTCGCCATTTGAACGCCGACCTGGAGCGCCGGGTGGAGCAACGTACTGAAGCCCTGCGGCGGTCCAACGAAGACTTGCAGCAGTTCGCCTATGTCGCCTCGCACGATCTACAGGAGCCGCTCAGAATGGTGGCCAGCTATACCGAGCTGTTAAAGCGCCGGTACCACGGAAAACTGGATAGCGACGCCGATCAGTTCATCGACTACGCGGTAGACGGGGTGAAGAGGATGAGCACACTGATCCGCGACCTTCTGGCCTACTCAAGGGCCGGCGAGACGCCTGCCGGGAAGTTGCGGGAATTGAATCCGGAGGAGACGCTGAATACGGTGCTCCAGAATCTGAAGGTCACCATCGGCGATGTGGGCGCCACCATCACTCACGATCCGCTTCCGCCCATCGAATTCGATCCCATGCGGCTTTCGCAGCTCTTCCAGAACCTGCTGGCGAACGCAATCAAATACCGCGGCGAGCGCAGACCAGAGGTGCATGTCAGTGCCCGGAATGACGGTTCGGAGACGATTTTCTCCATCTCCGACAACGGGATTGGAATCGATGCCAAATACTCCGAACAGATCTTCGGAATATTCAAACGCCTCCACGGCCGCGAATACGAAGGGACCGGAATTGGTCTCGCCATGTGCAAGAAGATCGTGGAGCGTCAGGGCGGCCGCATCTGGGTGGAATCGAAACCCGGCGAGGGCTCCACGTTTTCATTTACCATTCCGGATCACCGGTCGGCCCGCGCGGCGGGCGCGGTCTAATTACACTATGAAGCGGGTATCCTTTTCACTCAGCCGACAGGATGCTGCGAGGCTTGTAGGGCGGGTGCCCTCGCCCGCACCACAAAAGCCATGGCTGAGTGAAAGGGATACCCACTCGATATGAATCAGGGTCTGCTCGGAATTCAGGGGCTGGAACGTCCCGAGATTGAAGTGATTCTCGATCGCGCCAAGTATTTTCAGCCCTTGCAGAACGAATCTTTCAAACGACTCGATACCCTGCGGGGAAAGATGGTGGTGAACCTGTTTTTTGAAGCTTCGACGCGTACGCGTATCAGCTTTGAGATTGCCGCCAAACGGCTGGGCGCGGACTCGGTTTCCATCACCGCTTCGGGATCCAGCGTTTCGAAAGGCGAATCGCTGGTGGATACGCTCAATACGCTTGCCGCCATGCGTCCGGACGCCATCGTGATGCGCCATGGGGCATCGGGCGCACCGCATTTTCTCTCCCGCTACCTGCCCACGCCCATTGTGAATGCGGGCGACGGCACGCATGAGCATCCCACGCAGGCACTGCTGGATGCGCGCACGATTCTCGACCGGCGCGGCCGGCTGGACGGACTTCGCGTCGCCATCATTGGCGACATTGCACACAGCCGCGTGGCGCGGTCGAACATACATCTGCTGTCGAAGTTCGGCGTGGAAATTGTGCTCTGCGGACCGCCGTCGCTGTTGCCTCGCGAGTTGGCGGAAATCGCACCAGGGGTAACACTGGAACACAACATCCGCGAAGCCATTCGCGATGCCGACGTGATAATGATGCTTCGCGTCCAACTGGAACGTCAGCATGAGACCTCGTACCCGGTCGGCGAGTACTTCCGCTTCTACGGTCTGCGGTTGGAGCACCTGGAGTTGGCCAGGCCGGACGTCATCGTGATGCACCCCGGTCCGATCAATCGCGGACGCGAAATCTCGTCCGACGTCGCCGATTCGCAGCGCTCGGTGATTCTCAATCAAGTGGAAAACGGCATTTCGGTCCGGATGGCCGTGCTCGAAAAGATCCTGCAATAGAAACGTCCAATAGAAACTTCGCATGGGAAAACTTCTAATCAAGAATGGGCGGGTGATGGACCCCGCCAGTGGTTTCGATCGCACGGCGGATGTTCTGCTGGTGGACGGCCGCGTCGCCGGCATCGGCGCAAATCTTTCCTCCGCCGGCGTTGTGCAGTTCGACGCGTCCGGAATGATTGTCGCCCCCGGGTTCATCGACATGCACGTCCACCTGCGTGATCCGGGTTTCGAACATGCCGAGACCATTGAGAGCGGCTCCCGTGCGGCGGCGGCGGGCGGCTTTACGTCTATCTGCTGCATGCCGAATACAAATCCGGTGAACGATAGCGCCACCGTCACCAGCTACATTGTGGAGCGTGCCCGGCTGCGGGCGGTGGTGAACGTGTTTCCCATCGGCGCGATTACCAAGGGCAGCGCGGGAGAAGAGCTGGCGGCCATCGGTTCCATGAAAGCAGCCGGCGTGGTTGCAATTTCAGACGATGGAAGGCCGGTGATGAACGCACGCGTGATGCGGCGCGCCATGGAGACGGCGAGTGCGTTCGATCTGCCAGTGATCGATCATTGCGAAGACCTCCATCTCAGCGCCGGCGGCGACATGCACGAAGGGCTGGAATCGGTGAAGCTTGGTCTACGCGGCATTCCGTCGTGTTCAGAAGATGTGATGGTGGCGCGCGACATCCTGCTGGCTGAAGTAACAGGCGCGCGCTTTCACGTGGCCCATATCTCCGCGCGGAACTCGGTGGCGATGGTGGCTTTTGCGAAGGCGCGGGGATTGAAGGTAACGTGCGAATCCACCCCGCATCATTTCGCGATAGCCGATGCCGATATGCTACCGTACGACAGCAATTACAAGATGAAGCCGCCGCTGCGATCCAAGGAAGATGTACACGCGGTGGTGGACGGAATTGTGTCCGGAGCTATCGACGTGCTTGCGACCGATCACGCTCCGCATCCCGGCAGCGAGAAAATGCAGGAGTTTGAGAAGTGCCCGTTCGGCATCACCGGCCTTGAAACCGCGATCGGCCTGACCACCGATGAACTTGTACACACAGGCAGGATTTCGTTGATGAAGATGATTGCGCTCTATACCACCGGTCCGGCGAATGTTCTGCAACTGAAGGACCGCGGCGCGCTGGCGGTTGGCGGCATTGCGGACGTCACTATTTTTGATCCGGACCGGAAATGGACGTATGATGTAAACCGGTCGCATTCGAAGAGCAGGAATTCCCCGTTTGACGGACGCCAGTTCCGCGGGGGCGCTGTGGCAACAATCGTAAACGGTTCAATCGTCTGGCAGGCCGAGTAATACCGGAGTCTAAATTATGGTACTGAGAGAGATCCCGCGAAGCCCGAGACCGCAGCGGAAGTTCTTTGTCATCGCGCTGCTGTTTGCTCTTCTGATCGGTTCGCGAAGCATCGCTTCCTACACCATCGAATACAAGTGGTGGAAGGAACTGGACCAAGTGGGTACCTGGACCAGCATGCTGCTCTACGGCATCGGGCCACTGGTGGCGGCGACACTTCTGGTATTCGTTGTGTTGTGGATTGGCCATGCGCGCGGCGTGAAGTTCGCCGGTGCGCGGCTGGGCGACTTTCCGCTGTACGCCCGGCTATCCACTGTTGGAATCTTCCTGCTTTCGATCTTCATCGCGCTGGGCAGCATCGACTCCTGGACGGTGGTTCGTTACCTGGGCGGCCGTTCGGTGGCGGCTAACGCTGCGGCTAACGTTACAGGCTGGCGCGATCCGGTCTTCGGCCAGGCACTACCCTTTTATTTGTTCGATCTTCCGTTCTACTCCGATCTACTGGGCCTGGTGGTCGGCATCACCTTCTTCGCGCTGCTGGTCTACTGGTTGACGGCCCGTGGATGGCAACTGCGTCATGTGTTCCCGAAGGTAAGGGAAGAAGGGTTGGCATTCGATCTGCGCGACCTTCGCCTGCAAGGTGCGATGGAGTCGTTTTATCTGCGCGGCGCGGCGACGGTGCTGCTAATGGCGATGGCCGGCCGCTTCTATCTCAGCCGGTACAGCATGCTGCTGAACGACCATTGCTTCATGGTCGGAATCAACTACGTGAATGAGAACATCGATCTTCCATTGCGATGGGCTTCGATCATAGCCTGCGCGATCGCGATCGTTTTGGTCTGGATCGGACGTCTTCGTTTCGCCGCCGCGCTGGTGATTGTGCCGGCTCTGCAATTCATCATCCCGGGCATCGTGTCCGCGGTGTATGTGCGTCCGAATGAGATCTCGATGGAGCGGCCGTATATCGTCCGGCACATCGCGGCCACTCGTGCCGCTTTTGGCATCGAGGGGAAGGTAATCGAGAAGCAGTATCCGGCGAAATTGGAATCGCGGATCGATGTGGCGAAGCACAAGCAGGCACTCGATAATGTGCGCCTCTGGGACTGGCGCGCCTTTCACGACACCATCACGCAGATCCAAGCCTTGCGGCAGTATTACACATTCAAGAGTACCGACGTGGATCGCTACCAGATCGACGGTCAACTTCGCCAGGTGATGCTGGCCGCCCGGGAGATTGACGTGGAGCAACTGGCGGATGCCCGCAATTGGATCAACCCCCATTTCATCTACACTCACGGATACGGCCTGGTTATGGCTGAAGCGAACCGGATTACACCCAGCGGCCAGCCGCAGCTCATTATTCAGGATGCACCCCCGAAGGTGAACACGCCCAGCCTGAAGCTGACGCGTCCGGAACTGTACTATGGCGAGCAGACCCACGAGCCGGTATTCGTGCGGACCAGCCAGCCGGAGTTCAACTATCCGTCCGGCGCCGACAACGTTCACAGCCAATACGAGGGGAAGGGTGGAATCCCCATTGCCTCTTTCCCGATGCGTCTCGCCGCCGCTCTGGAGTACGGCGACTGGAAGATTCTGCTCACCAGCTACCTTACCGGCGAGAGCCGCATGTTAATCCGCCGCGACGTGCGGCACCGGCTGGAGACCATCGCGAATTTCATTGAATGGGATGGCGACCCATACATGGTCGTCACCGATACGGGCCGCATGGTCTGGATGGTGGATGGTTACACCACATCGAACAATCACCCCTATTCGCGGATGGTGCAACTCGGCGAGGCGGGACCCGTAAACTACATACGGAACTCCGTGAAAGCGACGGTGGACGCCTACGACGGCCATGTGTCGCTCTATGTGTTCGATACCGCGGATCCGATCATTCAGGCCTGGCAGGCGATTTTTCCGAAGCTGTTCCTGCCGTCGTCGGAAATGGCGCCGGATCTACGGAAGCATGTCCGCTACCCGGAACTGCTGTTCCGCGCGCAAGCCGAGATCTATCGGACTTACCACATACAGAACCCCGATTCTTTTTACAATAAGGAGGATCTGTGGGACATCGCCAAGAATGCATCCGGCCAAGGCAAGCAGACCGACAACGCGCAGCCGACGTACGTGATTGCGACGGTGCCGGGAGAGACTGAATCCGAGTTTCTACTGATGCAATCGTTCACGCCGCGGAGTAAGGACAACCTCATTGGCCTGATGATGGCCCGGTGCGACGGCGAGCATTTGGGGGAGATCGTGGTGCTGTTGCTCTCGAAGCAGAGCCTGATGTATGGGCCGCTGCAGATTGAAGCGAGGATCGATTCGGACCAGAACATCTCCAAGGACCTGACGCTATGGAATCAGCAGGGGTCGTCGGTGTTGCGCGGACAGGTGCTGGTGCTGCCGATCGAGGATACGTTCCTTTATGTACAGCCGATCTATATCCAAAGTTCGCAGGCGCGGATGCCGCAGCTAAAGAAGGTGGTGATCGCCATGGGGAACACGATCATCTACCGGGATACCTATGAACAGGCGTTGGCGGAGTTGGCGGGCGGAGTGTTGCCGGCATCGGAGACCACTCAGGTGACAACGTCTAAGGTGCCCGCGGCGGTGGAGGCCAGGCCGACGGGAGATCCGCGCCTGGATGCAGTCCGGAATCACTTGAAGCGCTATCGCGAACTGTCCTCCCAGGGCAAGTGGGCCGAGGCGGGCAAGGAACTGGAAGCGGTGGAAGCTGCGGCTGGACGGTAGGGTTGCCTATCGGACCACGTCACTGTACAGGCGATGCTGGTTCGGGCGTTTTGGCAAGTAAGAGCTACGCCAGTTGGGTGACCTGGGGGTCACCCGCGGACGTGGCGTCCGCCCCACCGTGGGGCCACGATCTTTTGTAACAGTTCAGGCACGTTTAAGAGGGACCTGGAAGAACTCCAGAAGCTGATACCGTGGGGCCACGATCTTTTGTAACAGTTCAGGTACCACGCTGAATTCCAGCGAAATCGGTCGCCCATTCTGTACCTCGGCGTGCCTCGGCGCGTCGCGCTCCTGGAGCGGTGGCGAATAATCAATGACTTGGCGGCCGCTTTGAATTAGCGATCCGCGCAACGTTGACTGCGGCGAAGGCTTGAGAGGGGGGCCTGAACTGTTACGATCTCTTAAGTAGGGAAGCTGCGGCCGGACGGAAATAGGGAGCGAATTTCCCTTTAGATCTGTTAGCCAATTTGCTATCTTGGTGTTTGGGTTCAACCCATTCAATATCCTTCCTTGTTAGAGGTTCGAAATGTCAGGCCATTCTAAGTGGGCAACCATCAAGCACAAAAAGGCTGCCTTGGACGCAAAGCGCGGAAAGAGTTTCACGCGCATCATTAAAGAAATTATGATCGCCGCGCGAAACGGGGGCGATGTGGATATGAATCCTCGACTTCGCACCGCTGTGCTGGCCGCCAAATCGGTCAGTATGCCGGCCGATAATATCAAGAAAGCCATCATGCGGGGCACCGGCGAACTCGAAGGCGGACAGATCGAGGAGATCATGTACGAAGGCTACGGTCCCGGCGGGGCAGCCATCGTGGTGAATGCCGCCACCGATAACCGCAACCGCACCGTGAGCGAGATCCGCCATATGTTTTCAAAGCAAGGCGGCAACATGGGCGCTGAGGGAAGCGTGGCGTGGATGTTCGATCGCAAGGGCCAGATCCTGATCGACAAAGAGTACGCCAAAGAGGACGACTTGATGAACCTGGTGCTCGAAGCCGGCGCCGACGATCTGCGGGACGACGGCGACCAATGGGAGATCCTTTCGGCGCCCGAAGCGAACATGGGCGTGATCGGCGCGCTTGAGAATGCCAAGATTCCAATGGCCTCCTCCGGCATCGCGATGATCCCGAAGAATCTGGTGATGGTGTCCGGCAAGCAGGCTTCGGCGATGCTGCGGCTTACCGAGAATCTGGAAGAACACGACGATGTGCAGAGCGTGTTTTCGAATATGGATATCGATGAGAAGGAGATGGAAGCCCTGGCATAATGCGGGTCCTTGGGATTGATTGCGGGACGGAGAAGACCGGCTACGGAATGATTGAGAGCGATGGTCTGACGCATCGGCTGATCACGGCCGGAGTGATCCGCACCAGACCTAAGGATCCACTGTCCAAGCGGCTTCTGGAAATTGGAGACGGCCTGCGCAAGGTCATCTGCGAATTTCATCCCGACGGCGGCGCCATTGAAGAAGTGTTCCATGCGGTGAATGTTAAGACTGCGTTGAAGTTGTGCCATGTGAGAGGCGTTGCCATGCTGGTGATCGCCGAGGCGGGGATTTCGCTCGGTGAATATTCGCCGCTGGAGATCAAGACCAGCGTTGTGGGGTACGGGCGCGCGGAGAAGCAACAGGTTCAGCTGATGGTTTGTTCACTGCTAAAACTGGACCGGCAGATTGAATCCGAGGATGCCTCCGATGCGGTCGCTGTCGCCATTTGCCATGCAACGCATCTGTCGTCGATGGCGCGAATAGGAGCGGTTGCCCGATGAAGTTTTGGATCATTCTTGCATTTGGCGCCGTTCTGGCCGCGTCCGGTACACCGAAGGTTACCTACTCGAAATCGTTCCCCGGCAGCGTTCCGGCTTACGTTGAGATTGAGGTCGCGTCGGACGGGAAGGCCGTATACAGAGAGACGCCGAACGATCCCGCACCGATCGCTTATCAAATGCCGGAGGACGATACCAAGGCCATCTTCGAACTTTGCGAGAAGCTGGAGCGCTTCAAGCGTCCGCTGGACGCGAATCTGAATGTTGCCTTCATGGGCAAGAAGACCTTCAAGTACGAGAACGGCGCGGAGAAGAGCGAGACCACTTTCAATTACTCGCAGGACGAGGACGCGAAGCTGCTGCTGGACCGGTTCGAGAAGGTCTCCGAGACGCAATCGCTGTACTTCGATCTGGAGCGGACCATCCGCTTCGATAAGCTGGGCGTTCAGAAATCGCTGTTGCAGGTTGAAGCCGCGCTGGACCGGAAGCGGCTGATCGGCGGCGAGCGATTTCTGCCGCTGCTGGATCGTATCGCGAAGAACGAAACCTATATGCATATGGCCCGGGAACGCGCCGCTGCGCTGGCTGATTTCTTCCGCAAGGATAAAGCGAAAGCCGAATGAAGTTTCTGCGAATTGTAGTGGCCGGGTTCCTGCTGGCGGCTATTGGTCCGGCGCAGCGGAAACTCGAACCGTCCTTTGCCCCGTCCGATTTGGAGCAGAAGGAACTGCGCGATGCGCTGGCCGAGGCTGGGAACAGTGCGGTCGACTTCGCCCGGGTACTGGAACAGCACCTGGCGAAATATCCGGATACTCCGCAGAGGCCTGAGCTGGAACTGGCGCTGGTGAAGGCCGCACTGGAATCGAAGGACGACCGGCGGGTTCTAATCTGGGGCGAGAAGGTCCTGGCGCGCAACATGGACGATCCGCGGATTCTGGAGCGCGTGTCGCGAATCCTTCTCAACGGCGACGACAAGCAGAGCGCGGAACGGGCGTTGAAGTATTCCCGCAGGTTCGAAGAGATCATGCGAATGCTGGATAAGGAAGCCCTGCCGCCGGCTGCCAATCGGGCGCTGCGATCCGAGGAGATCGACAAGGCTTTGGGCCGCGCATTGGTTTTTCAGGCCAGGGCTACCGGGAATTTGGGCAAGATCGCCGAGGCGCTGGTGCTGGCTGGCAAGGGCTTTGAGACTTACCCCACGGCGGATTCGGCGCGAGAGATGGGGAAGTGGCTGGAGAAGGCGGGCAGAGAATCGGAGGCGATTCCGCACTATGCCGACGCGTTCGCGCTGGCGGACACGGACCGGTTGAAGGACCGCGCGAAGCTGGCTGCGCTCTATCGCAAGGCGAAGAATTCCGAAGCGGGGCTGGGCGACATTGTGCTGGAAGCGTTTGACCGCACCGATGCGTTGATGGCGGCACGCAACGATGCGCAGCGGCAACTGGACCCGAATGCGAGTCTGACGAATGCGATGGATTACACCATCACCGGGCTGGACGGCGCAAAGCTGCAACTTGCATCGCTTCGCGGCAAGGTGGTGGTCATGGATTTCTGGGCCACCTGGTGCGGACCGTGCCGCGCACAGCATCCGCTGTACGAGATTGTGAAGCATAAGTATGCAGCCAACAAGGATGTGGTGTTTCTGGCAATCGCCACCGATGAAGATCATACGCTGGTGGCTCCATTTCTTATGGCGCAGAAGTGGAGCAAGAGCAACGTCTACTTCGAGGATGGTTTGTCGAATTTCCTGAGAGTGTCTTCCATTCCGGCCACGCTGATTATGGACAAGCAGGGACGGGTGTATAGCCGGATGAACGGTTTTCTGCCGGACCGGTTTGTGGCGATGCTGAGCGACCGGATTAAAGAAGCCCTGGAGGTCCGGTAGATGACGTTCCGCCGTGTGATCTGGATTGTGCTGGATAGCGTGGGCATAGGCGAGATGCCGGACGCTGCCGCTTACGGCGACACGGGCAGCGACACCTTGGGCAACATCGCTAGGCTGCGGCCGCTGCGGTTGCCGAATCTGTGCCGGTTGGGACTTGCTAATATTAAGCCGCTTGCCGGGCTGGAGCCCGCTGCCGCGCCCGCTGCGGCGTTCGGGAAATGCACCCTTGCTTCTCCTGGCAAGGATACTACAACAGGGCACTGGGAGATGGTTGGTATTCATCTGGAGAAGCCGTTTCCGCTGTTTCCGAAAGGCTTTCCGCCGGAAGTCATGAACGAGTTTGAGAGCCGGATCGGCCGCCGGTCTTTGGGCAACCGTTCGGCATCTGGAACGGAGATCATCAAAGAGCTGGGCGCCGAGCATGTGCGTACCGGATCGCCGATTGTTTATACGTCGGCTGACAGCGTGTTTCAGGTCGCTGCGCATGAAGACGTGATTCCGCTGTGGGAGCTGTACAAGATCTGCGAGACGGCGCGCGATGTTCTGCGCGGTCCGTATGAAGTGGGGCGGGTGATTGCGCGTCCGTTCACTGGAGATCCCGGGGCATTTACGCGCACTCCGAACCGGCACGACTATGCGGTATCGCCGCCCAAGGACATGCTGCTGGATCAACTGAGCGCGCGCGATGTTCCGGTGTTCAGCGTGGGCAAGATCTTCGATGTGTTTCTGGGCCGCGGCATTCGCGACCAGGAGAAGACGAAGAGCAACGCCGATGGTATGGCGAAGACCCTGGAGGCGATGGCCGACACTCCGGACGGTTTGATTTTCGTCAATCTGGTGGACTTCGACCAGGAATTTGGCCATCGCAACGATGTGGAAGGTTACGCCGGTGCGCTGGAGGAAGTGGACGGGTGGCTTCCGCGTTTGGACGCTGCGCTGCAGCCTGGCGATCTGGTGATTCTTACGGCCGATCATGGTTGCGACCCCACAACAGCTAGTACGGACCATAGCCGCGAGTATGTGCCGTTGTTGGTGTATGGACCGGGAACCGCTTCGGTCAATTTGGGGACTCGCGCTACGCTTTCCGATATCGGGCAGACGGTAGCGGAGAACTTTGGCGCGCGGTTGAGCCGTGGCACTAGCTTTCTTGCTTTGCTCGGGTGATGGCGCTTGTAAGAGTTGAGAACTAGCGCGAGAGCGCGGGCGACGGCGTCCGCCCCACCTTGGCTTCCTCGCGTACTGTCCCGAATTAGACTGGACGGGCCGCTAGCCCCACCACGTCTCGCCCGGGGCCAGATGAGCTTTGGCGACGTCGGGGTTGATTTCTACTCCGTAGCCCGGTTTGTCTTCAATGGTGAAGTAGCCGTCTTTCCAGAAGGGCCCTTCGTGCGTCACCAGGTCCGGCCACCAGGGTACCCAATTGGCGAGTTCGTGAACGCGAAATTCGCGCATGGCCGCCGACGCGTGGCAGGAGGCGATGGTTCCCAGAGGGCTCGCCGGGTTGTGGCACGCGGTCCAGATGTAATAGAGGTCGGCGTGATCGGAGATCTTCTTCGATTCCAGCAGACCGCCGGATTTCGGGATATCGATGTGTACGCCGGAGCAGGCCTGCATCTCGATCAGCTTGCGGAAGCCCTGCCGGCCGTAGAGATTTTCGCCGGTACACACTGGCACATTGATTGAGTGCGTGACGCGCTGCATGGCTTCAATGTTGTCGGGCGGGACTGGATCTTCCAACCACATCGGCTTCACCGGTTCCAGTTCCTTACCCAGGCGGATCACGTCCTGCGTGTCGTAGCGCCAGTGGCATTCGATGGCGAAGTCGCCATCGGGGCCGAGGGTTTCGCGAACGGTCTCCATTCCTTTCACAATGCGGCGGTAGTCTTTGTGCGTGAGGTTGCGGGCATACTGCTCATGGCCGGGTTCTTTGTAGCCGGGGTCGGCTTTGCGGGGCACGGCGTCGCCCTGGAATTTGAAGGCCGTCCAGCCCGCCTTTTCCGCTTGAGCCTTCTGGACCAGTTCACGCCAGGCGTTGGTGTCTTCGACGTTGTCGACCGATTGCAGGGTTCGGTAAAAGCGAATGCGGTCCCGGAAACGGCCGCCGAGCAGATTGCACACCGGCGTTTGGAGAATGCGGCCGCAGAGATCCCACAAAGCGATTTCGATGCCGCTGGCCGCGGTGACGGTGACACCGGCGATGGCTCCTGCGCCTGCGCTCTCCATTAGCATTTTGGTGTATAGCTTCTCGACGTTGAGGGGGTCTTCGCCGAGGATGATGGGCCTCAGTTTGTTGAGGACCAGGTCCTTGACGCCCCAGCCCCAATAGGCTTCTCCGATGCCGTAGAGGCCGGAATCGGTCTCGATCTTGATGAGATTCCAGTCCCAGGTGCCGCGGACGATCATGTATTTGACGTCAGTGATCTTCACTTTCTTCTGAAGAGCGGCGGCGAGACTCTGGAAAGGCGCTGCGAAAGCGCAGCCCGCGGCGCTGGCGGTGTGGAGGAATTGGCGTCGATTCATGGCAGTCAGCAGTTACTATATCAACCTCCGTGCCTGCTGATTTCAGGCGCGGCCGCCGGGGCGGGGAATCTGGCTGGAAATACGGCCTGGCGATGGCCGTGTCGATGTAGTAGTAACGCGGCTGAACGAACAGCCAATCGTGCTTCACAACACTAGCCCGGCCGGAAATTGGATTGCTTTCCGCCTGGTTGGCCACCGCAGCAATCGCGACGGCATTGGCGCCAGTCTGCATTTGATTTCGGCATCGGGCGAACTATGGAACAGAGTGACAACTTCGGTCGGCTACGGCGGATCGAGCGATCGCGTCGTCCACTTTGGCCTGGGCAAGGATACGGAGGTTCTGGATCTCGAGATCCACCGGCCCTCTGGAATCATTCAGAAACTGCACGGGATTCCGGTGAATCGCTTCCAGATTATCGATGAGCCGGACTAGCCGCCCAGGGGCTGGTCTAATCTCCGCGCGACGCTTTCTTCCGAACAGGGCATCAGCAGGCAGGAGTCCAGAAACGGAGTCTCAAATACTGAGGCATCATGATAGCAAAATGCGGACAACGGTCACTCTGTATCCCGACGTTGAAAGGTTAATCAAGGACGCAATGAGGGAGCGAGCAATCTCCTTCAAAGAAGCCCTAAATGAAGCTGCACGAATTGGGCTTCGCGGCAAAGAGCCCAAGCGCGCCCGGAAGTTCGTTTAGAAAACGTTTCGGATGGGAGAGAAGCAAGAGTTCGGTTGGGACAAAGTGCTGGCTGCTGCTGACGCTATAGAGGACGAGGATCTCAACCGGAAGCTGTGGTTGCGAACCTCCTCAGCTACGCTAGTAACTCGGACGCACCGCTAAACCGGAAGGCCAAGCCGTGGCTAGAATCGGTTTTGTCCGGACAGGAAACGGCCGGGCTTGTTCGGGCACCCGCTGCCTGTGGATACAGATGTTGATCTCGTGGCTTCCTAGATGCCAACTGGCCGTTTCGGCGCTTCCTGGGGCCATTGAATAACGGGGCGGCGTTTCTGTATGGCGCAGTCCCTCAAGAACAGATTGATTAGGTTTTGATACGGCATCCCCAACTCGGCCGCCAGATCCTTGAAATAGGTCACCGAAGTAGTATCAAGGCGAATGGTGATCTGGCGCTTGAGTTGGTTAGCGTAGGGGTTTTGACGGGACTGCGTAAAATCGTATTCACTTCTCATAGGAGTCTCCAATACACTTCTTCTTCCTGAACTGTCGCGCGCCTGGCGGAGATCATCCGGATCACGGAATCGGGTTCGCGATAGCAATGACTTACCATCAGACAACGTGCCTGAACGCTATAGCCCAAGAGCAGGAACCGTTCTTCCTCTTCTGAATGATCCGGGTCATCGATCAAGCGGGCGTTCTCGTCCAGAAATACAGTCTGTGCTTCCTCGAAGGAGACGCCATGCTTTACCAGGTTGGATCGTGCTTTGCGGCGATCCCAGGCAAATTCAATATTGCCCATAGCATTATGTTAGCAATATCGCGTTGCCTGTTGGGGGCTTTGTGTTGACAATGCGGTCTGTTCGAGGACGACCGTTGTCAACTCTGCCAGAGAGTCGAGGATGGCTAGGAAAAATTGGTGCGCCCGGTAAGATTCGAACTTACGGCCTTTTGCTCCGGAGGCAAACGCTCTATCCAGACTGAGCTACGGGCGCCAGAGACTCTATTGTAGAACAGTTCGGCGAACTACGGACGCTTTTTCGCCGAGCTCACTGCGGATGTGGACTTTTTGGCAGGTGCACCGGCCGGTTCCTTCAGCAGAGTCTCAATCATATTGCGGAGATTTGCCTCGGTTGCTGTCGTATCGTCGTTCGCGGTCAGGCTTTGCTGACGGATCATGCCTTTGCGGTCGATAACCACAATCTGTGGCACCGACAGACGGGCATCGGCGGACATTTGCAAGTAGTTCATTACCGGGTCGCGCAGGCTGAAGCCAACCGGAAACGTAATGCCATTTTGCTTCACGAAATCGGGTACCAGCATGCCGGCCATATCGTTAAACGCCACAGCGAGCGGCTGGAAACCCTTCGGTCCGTATTCCTTGTATAGCTGCGTCAAAAGACGCGCCGACGTCTGGCAATGCGGGCAGGTGGTGAAAGCAAATTCCAGGACCACTACCTTGCCTTTGTATTGGCTGAGAAGTAGCTGTCCTCCAGCCGGTGTCTGCGCCGCAAATTCCGGCGACTTCCGTGGCACGTCGGCGGCCGCCAGCGGCAGAACCGTCAAAGCGAAGAACAACAAAGATTTCGCAAGTCTCATTTAAGAAGGCCTCTTTGCCGGGACGGCTGTCTTGGTCCCGGGGGTATTTTTAACTGCGGGCTCTGCCAGCAGTTTTTCGATCATCGCACGAATATTCTTATCTTCTGCTTTAAAGAAGTCGGCCGTGCCGTCGTACTGTGCCCGGACCATTCCGCCGCGGTCGATGAAGACCAGTTGCGGCATCATCAGATTCGGGGACATCACGGAATGTTGCAGGAACGAATAAACAGTCTCACGGGGACCGGTGCCGACTGGATAATTTACGCCAAAATCCTGGATGAATTTGGGTACTTCCGGATTGGGGTTGATGGCTACGCCGAGGGCCTGAAAGCCCTTGGCGCCGAAGTCTTTCGTGGCCTGGGAGAGCGACTGGGCGGTCCGCTGGCAGTGCGGGCAGGTGGTGAGCAGAAACTCAATGGCCACCACTTTACCTTTGTACTTCGCGACGGATGTGGTCTGGCCGTTGGGCAGCGTAATCACGTAATCCATCGCGGGGCGGGGAAGTTCCTGCGCCTCCACCGGCGCCACGCCCACCAAGGCCACGGCCATCAGGGCTGCCACTACAAACCGCATGCTGTCATTCTCCTCATAACCTTTGAATCCATCGCCGGGTCCAATCGCACCATTTTTCACGCGGTCAGCCGGCAAGCTGGCGAGGGTGCCGGCTGCGGACCGGGGGTCCGCCCTACAAATCCGTGCTCAACCGCAGCCGGAAGCCTTTAGTTTACCTTAAGTCCGCTACATCGCCGATTGACTTCATGCCTTCGATGCTTGTCAATCGCGTACCATCCAGTTGAAGGCGAAAATAGCCGTCGTCGCCTTCTCCAATCAGCATGGCGGCGCTCTCTTTCTTAGGCAGCAAAGTCTTCCATTTGCCCTTCAGCACCCGGCGGTAGGCGTCAAACATCTGGCGCGCGCTCACCGGGTCTTCCCATTGAGACGCATAAAGCAGCACCGTGTACTTCTTTTTCTTTTCTTCCAGCAATTCGAACGCGCCGCCCCTCCAGTGAAGGGCCAGGGCAGCGGCTTCCGTCTTGCCTGTGTACTGCTCGATGAGAATGGAGTGGTCGAACTCGCCAATCGACCCGCCGGTCAGAATACGGTAAGACGACCTTGCCCCGATAGCTGGCATGGCGGGCTTTTTCACTGCGGTTCGATTCATATACATTTCCGGATGCAGGATTTCCTGCGAATTTACCGGCGGGTTTTGAAACACTTCCGTAAAGCCCGCCTTGCCCATCTTCAACACGACGGCCTGCTGGAACTTCAAACCCTGCATGTAGGGAAACAGCAGCGATTCCCGCATGTAGAGCGGCGACTTGCTTAAGACTGGAAACTGGTTGTTGCCGGATTCCGATGGCTGGCTCATCGCTTCCACGATGGATGGCGAGGTGGTGAGCGACTGGCCCGCCTTCTGCGCCTGCACCTCATACATCAGCCAGGTGGCCTGGCCTTCCATGACAGCCATGCGCGCCAGGGAACTGTCGTCGGTTTTGCCGCGGTGCAGATACTTGTTGAGGTTGAAGTGCTGGTCGGCGAGGGCGTGCGCCAGTTCGTGAGCGAGCACCGTGTCCTGGTCTCCGGCCGAGGCTGTGGCCGCATCCATCAGAAACAATTTCTTCTTTCGATAGTCGTAGAATGCCGCCGCTTGTTCGGTCATCAGCTCGACGGTGTTCTTTGCCAGGTCGAAGTTCTGCGGCACCAGCCCGAGTTTTTTCAGCGCTAGTTCTTCGGCCCTTATTTCGTGAGGCTTGACTTCCTGCTTGATCTGCTCTTCCAGGAACACCTTTAGCCGCGGCTTGTCGATGGTATCGAATTGCACTTTGCGGACCTGCTTCAGTCCGGTAATTTTGGTTAACCGCGCCAGGGATTCGTCGATATCGGAAAACGCGGATTTGGTAACGTCCGGCGCAGCTTGCGCCCAGACGAGGAAACCGCCAATTGCGAATAGAAATCCGATACCGATCAATTTACGCATCTTAAGCAGATACTTTCAGGATAGACTACCTGCGCTACAATGGGAGCTTCGCAGTTTCAATTCCCAGGAGAATCTCAGTTGGCAGACGAAAAGCTCTATTCCACTAAGTATATCGGTAGCGGCACGTTCATTATCAGCAAGCCGAAGCGCAAGGCCGAAAAGCGCCGGCAAAGCAAGCTGCGCAGCCCTCAGCGCGGCGCCCGGAAGTAAGCCGTTTCCACTAATTTTAGGATGCGGATCACCGGCCTGCGCCTTCACCCCGTCGCGATTGCCGACGGCCCACTTCGCAGCTCTTATGGCCTTCACGCGCCGTACGCTTTGCGCACTATTGTCGAGTTGACCAGCACGGATGGTCTAACCGGCATTAGTGAGACGTACGGCGGTGATGGCCCATTGCAGGCGCTGGAAGCCATGCGGGATCGCATCGTCGGCATGGATCCTTTTCAACTGACGCGGTTGTGGATGGACCTGTCGGGCGAGGCGGCGAAAGAGAGCGCGGCGCAGAATGCGGTAGTGGCGGGCGGGCGCAGCCAGACCTACCTGGTTCCGGGGGAAAATCCGCTTGACCGGCATGCCCGCACCTATGCAGCGATTGAGATTGCGTGTTTGGACCTGATCGGCAAAGCGCTCAATAAACCGCTTTGTGACGTGGTGGGCGGTCGCGCGCGCGATGCCGTTCCATTCTCGGCTTACCTGTTCTATAAGCATGCCGGCGGCGGCGGGCTGGGCGACGATCAGCGGGAGGACGAGTACGGCGAAGGGCTTGACCCGCTGGCGATGGTGCGCCAGGCCAAGCAGATGATCGACAAGTACGGCTTCCGCGAGATCAAGCTCAAGGGTGGCGTGCTGGATCCGGAAATTGAAATCGATACCATCCGGGCGCTGCGGCAGGAGTTTGGTCCCTCGTACCCGCTGCGGATCGATCCGAATTGCGCGTGGTCGATCCAGACTTCAGTTTACGTCGGGCGTTCGCTCAAGGAGGAGCTTTCGGGCGGCGGATATCTGGAAGATCCTACGGCCACGATCGCCGGGATGGCCGAGGTTCGTAAGCGGCTGCGTGAAGAAGGGATCGACATGCCAATGGCCAGCAATGTGGCGGTCACCTGTTTCGCTCAAGTCGTAGAAGCGGAAAAGGCCGACGCCGTGCAGGTGGTTCTGTCCGATCCGCACTACTGGGGTGGAGTCCGGGCGCAGCAGCGTCTGGCCGATCTGTGCGAAACGCTGAATCTTGGCGTTTCCATGCATTCGAACAATCATCTTGGCGTGAGCCTGATGGCGATGACTCATGCCGCCGCCTCCGCGCCGCATGTCAACTACGCCTGCGACACGCACTATCCGTGGCAGTCCGGGATTGATGAAGTAGTGGCGGGCGGCCGCATCCCGTTTGTGGACGGCTGTGTCCGGATTCCCGACAAACCAGGCTTGGGCGTCGACCTGGATTACGATCAACTGGCGCGTGGTACGGAGCGGTACAACAAGTTGGACTACCGGAAACGGGACGACGAAGCTGAAATGCGCAAGCGTGTCGATCCAAGCTGGAAGCGCGTGCTGCCGCGCTGGTAGCACGATGTTAATATGTGCCGGGCCTGAGACGCTAAAGTTGCCGTGCCTCATCATTCCGCTTACACCATGACGGACCGTTCAAGATGCCAAATGCCCCGTTGACCAAAATGGCAGTAGTCGGGCCCGCGTTGTTGGGGCTGGCGCTCGTTGTTTTGTGCGTCATGGGATTTACATTTTCCGCCGACTGGCAAGGACTGCAGTTGGCGTATTCGGAAGTGGTACGGGCAGACGAACTGCGGGACATTAACAACCTATTCCTTTCTACCATGAAGGATGCGGAAACCGGGGAGCGGGGATTTCTGCTGACCGGAGAGGCCCAGTTTCTGGAACCCTACAATTCCTCATTGCTTGCGATTCCCATTTTGCTGGACCGATTTGCGGTGGCCACAAAGCAGTATCCCGAGCAGTTCTCGCGGGTGCAGCGTTTAACCCGCATGACGAAAGACAAGTTTGCCGAACTCCAGCAAATGGTGGACATTCGATCGACCAAAGGCGCCGAAGCGGCGATCGCCATCGTTGCCACGGGTCGTGGAAAGCAGTCAATGGACGCGATCCGCGAGCTTTGCGCGGAGATAGCTTCCTACCAGACCTGGCAATTTCTGGTCCGGACGAACGAGAGACAGGTCAAAGCGGAACGCCTCATGTTGGTTGTAGTGACCGGAAGCATCATGCTCTTCGGCATCATTGTGGTGGCGGCCATCGTGATTCGATCGGCCAGTGCGCGCCAAGAGCGGCTTCGGGCCGAGATTGAGCGGAGCCAAGTAATGCTGATGACTACGTTCGTCAGCATCGGGGATGCTGTGATCACCACCGACGCGGAGGGCAATATTACCTTTCTAAATCCTGTGGCGCAGGCGCTGACCGGCTGGAACCAGGATGATGCCATGGGGAAATCACTTGTGCTGGTCTTCCACATTGTGAACGAACACACGCGTGCGGTGGTCGAGAATCCCGTGATGAAAGTATTGAAAAACGGTCAGATTGTAGGCCTGGCCAACCACACTGTCCTGATGGCAAAGGACGGCCGCGAGATACCGATTGACGACAGCGGCGCTCCCATACGCGATGGATCGGGCCAGATGCTGGGCGTTGTCCTTGTATTCCGGGATATCACGGAACGCAGGAACGCGGAGGACTCGCTGGCTTCCTCGAATGCGAAAATCCAGAATGTGCTGGAGAGTATCACCGACGGCTTCCTGGCGCTGGATGACGAGTGGAAGTTCGTGTATGCCAACGCGGCGGCGGAGAAGATACTAGGGTGGCCGAAGGAGCAGATCGCCGGTAAGACAATCTGGCAGGATTTCCCGAAACTGTTGGGGTCCGAGGTGGAGGCCAACTTACGGCGTGTCGCAGCCGACCGTACCCCGGCGCATTTCGACAGCTTCTACGCACCGCTGAATGCCTGGTTTGAATTGCGCGCCTATCCTGGGCATGAAAAAGGAATCACGGTATATCTAAACGATATCTCCGAACGCAAGCGTAGTGAAATGGCCAT
Source organism: Acidobacteriaceae bacterium (assembly GCA_025360145.1). Classification (GTDB taxonomy): domain Bacteria; phylum Acidobacteriota; class Terriglobia; order Bryobacterales; family Bryobacteraceae; genus JANXXV01. The sequence continues at coordinate 3,254 of JANYCV010000437.1, read as the reverse complement.
TACGCTGAGCGAACAGGCACTGCGGGACAGCGAAGCGCGTTTCCGGACTGCCGTGCAGACTATGAGCGAGATAGTCTGGACCAACAATTCCGACGGACAGATGATGGGTGAACAGAGTGGCTGGGCGGCTTTTACCGGGCAGTCCTTCGAGGAATCTCAGGGATACGGCTGGGCGAAGGCGGTCCATCCCGACGACGCACAGCCCACCATCGATGAATGGAACCGGAGTGTGGCTGCGGAGCGTCCATTCGCTTTTGAACACAGAGTGCGGCGGTTCGACGGCGTCTACCGGCTATTTTCGATCCAAGCAGTGCCGGTGAGGAATGAAGACGGGTTAATCCGGGAATGGGTGGGTGTTCACACCGATATTACCGACCGCCGGGCCGCCGAGGCTGAAATTTCCAATACCAATATTCTGCTGCGCCGGTCCAACGCCGATCTGGAGCAGTTTGCCTACGCGGCGAGCCACGATCTGCAAGAGCCACTGCGAATGGTGTCGATCTATTCCCAGATGCTGAAGAAGAAGTACGAAGGAAAGATTGACGCCGAAGCGGACACTTTCATCCGGTTCGCCGTGGATGGAGCCCGGCAAATGGATCTTTTGCTGCGCGATCTGCTGGCTTATTCCCAAGCCACCATCGAGGTGGTGAAGGGGCCGGCCACGGGCGTGAGTGCGGCGAAAGCGCTTCAGAAAGCCCTGGTGAATCTAAATACGGCGATTGAAGAGTGCGGTGCCCACATTACTTACGGAGATCTGCCTGTAGTATTTATGGCGGAAATACATCTGGTCCAGCTATTTCAGAATCTAGTAGGCAATGCGATCAAGTATCGGGGAGAACAGATCCCTTTCATTCATGTGGGCTGCCGGAAAGAGGGAACGGAATGGGTGTTTTCCGTGCAAGATAATGGAATCGGGATTGAGGCGCCGTATTTGAAGCAGGTGTTCGGGGTTTTCAAGCGCCTGCACGGTAAGCAGTATCCAGGCACCGGGATTGGGTTGGCGATCTGTCAGCGGATTGTGGACCGGCATGGGGGCCGGATTTGGGTACAATCAGAACCTGGACGCGGTTGCACTTTTCTATTCACGACAGCCGTTGGAGAACAGCGAGTATGAATGATACACCGGTGACCATTTTGCTGGTTGAGGACAATCCCGGCGACGTTTATCTGGTGCGCCTAGCCCTGCAACAGAGCGGACTGAATTTCAGCCTGGTGGAAGTCTCCGACGGAGAGGAGGCCATGCGGTATCTGAATGCGCTCAGTGACGATGACACGGCACCAGCGCCTTCCTTCGCATTGCTGGATTTGAACCTGCCGCGCGTGGACGGGAAGCGTGTGCTGGAGCGACTGAAAGAAATCCCAAAATGCTCTCATACGCGGGCCATCGTGTTGACATCTTCCGAATACCCGGCCGACCGGGCCGACGTGGACCGGCTTGGCGCAGACTGCTATTTTCACAAGCCGCAGGACCTGGAAGCGTTCTTAAAACTGGGCGACCTTGTCGTCTCGATGTGGTCCGGGGAAAGCGGCGCCGCTGCCGGTTCGCCATCTTAGAAAATGAAACTGACGCCGCCGCGAACGGCGCGAGGGCTGTTGGTGAGGATCAGCCTGCGGTTATCCGTAGTGGAAATCGGCAGGTAACCCTGCGCCAGCATGTTGCGGAACTCAGCGGTGGCTTCCAGTCTGCCCGGCAACCCTCCAAACTGCGGGATCGGTTGTTTAATCCGGATATTCAAACCAGCCTCGGCATAAAACCTCTGGACCAGATAAACATGGCCTGGAGTGAGCGAGCGGTAATCGGTCCACTCATAGCTGCTGACTATCTTCGTGCCAGTCACGGGCAGCGTGGCGGCGACGCGCCCCAGCAGCCATTGATGCTGTGCACGGTGAATCATGCCGCGCAGCTCGCCCGGATCGTTAGTCATCAGTTTTCGGCCGTCGGTTCTAAGCGTGCCACCATCGCCATAGGCCAGCGTGAGGCTAAGGTTCTCGCCCACGGCCTGCGTAACCGACGCCATCATCCCCGTTCGCGCGTATTTCCCGATGTTGAACACCGAACTCGGAGAAGAGAGTTCCGGAAGCAGATCGCCGCGATCGTAAAAGTCCGAGGGAGCGTTCATGGTCAATGCGCCGTTGCCCACCATTTCCCGGTACACGCCAAGGCTGTAGGTCCGGCTGCCTTCGATAATTTTGTAGCCCATTTCCATGGTCTGCGTCCGCTGCACGTAGGGCGTGCCGTTCCGCACCGACACTCGCGGGAACATGGACAACGCGGAAATATCCTGCTGCAGGCTGGCGTCCTCTTCCTTTAATGAACCCTTTGGCGAACTCAACAGATCGACGGGAGGCATGCCGGAGCTATAGGCTAGGGCGAAGGTTCCTTTCGAATCGAAGTTGAAGCTGAGACGTGCAAACGGGCTTACGTAGTTCAGACGGTCCATGAACGAGACAGTATCCAGGGAGGCGCCGTATTCGAGCAGGACTTTTTCCGCGATATCGATACGGTCGAGCATGGTAAGCGACATGCTGCGGAGCGCCGGAACATTTTGCTGGCCCTGCCCGCCAACCATGGGCGAAAAGCCATTGACCGGCAGGGAGAACTGCTGTACGGTCAATTTCACTTCCGGGCCGCCTGCATCACCGCGGCTGAAGCTGGTTCGGAACCCGGCGGCCGGCATGGCGGAGTTCACTGCGTACCCGATGTTTCCAGTGAATCGCAAATTGGTGTTCCCGTAGAGTGACGTCGCCAAAGCTAACGTAGTGCCGAGGTCGGGCTGATTGCCGGCGCTGGAGAAGGGATTCGATTCGCCCGAAGAGAGTTTCACGACGCCCCGGGTATCGCTGAACATGGCTGCTGCCGCCGAGCTACCGATGCGGTTGCGGTCTTCCGGGTCGGTGATATCGATACCCGGGAGGACGCGCAGTACCGGCCGGGAGGACATGGTGCTGCGAAGCACCCATATCCAGTCGTCGCTCATCAATGCGCGCGGACTGGGGCCGGTAGAGATCAGTTCGATTGAGCTGAACACTGTCGCCAAATTGATGGCCAGGATACTCTTCATGCCGGGTTGGATGGAGATGTTCCGCTTCACTGCGGGGATAAAACTGGCGAGAGTAATTCGGATGGAATATAGGTCGGGAGTCAGTGCGCCGAAGGAGAACTGGCCGCTGGCGCTGGAAATGGTTTTCTGTACGAGCCGGTCGTAGCGATTGAAGAGTAGAATCGACGCCCCCATCTGCGGGATGCCCGCCGG